>NZ_JAYXIH010000038.1:0-43103 GCF_036016755.1 Aurantimonas sp. A3-2-R12
CCCACTGCTGCGCAGCTTGGAACAAGCTCGTCGATCAGCCCTGGAAAATCACGTCCATCGGAATGCGAGAGTGGGCGCATGGGTCTTGATCAGCGCCCGTTGGTATGAGGCCCGGCTTGACTGCGACGGCTCGGACGGCGAAGCCTGCAGCGAGCAACCAGGAGGGATCGGGGATGACAGAGAAACCGGACGCGGTGGCGCGGGTCGAGGCCGATGCCGAGGCCAAGGGCCTCAAGATTGCGGTCGTGGAGACCGCGAAATCGGCCCGCTCGGCAGAGGAAGCGGCGAAGGCCGTCGGCGCCAGCGTCGGCCAGATCGTCAAATCCCTGGTGTTCAAGGGCACTGCGACCGGCCAAGCCTATCTGCTGCTGGTGTCGGGTGCCAATCGGGTCGACGAGGCTTCCATGGCGACGCATTTCGGCGAGGCGCTGGAGCGGCCCGACGCCGATTTCGTCCGTCAGGCGACCGGCTTTGCCATCGGTGGGGTTTCGCCGCTGGGGGCTTCGCGCAAGCTCGCCACCCTGATGGATGAGGATCTGTTCCAGCACGCCACCGTCTGGGCCGCCGCGGGGACGCCGCGGCACGTCTTCGAGGTGGTGCCGCTGCAATTGCGCAGTGCTACCGGTGCGACCGTCGGCCGGGTGACATAGACCGCGCCGGCGGACCCCTCGTATCAATCGCTGTTGCCGCTCAACGCCTTCGCCAGCGCCGCGTCATCGTAGACCGGGGGCCGACAGACGCGACCCTCGCACAAATAGGCGGCCGGCCGGCGCAAGGGCCGCATCGCGGCGGTCGGTAGTTGCTCCGGCAGCCGATCGGGATCGGCCAAGACCAGATCGAGGCGATCGAGATCGACGCTTTGATGCGCCTTTGCGAGCATCTCGGGGAATCCCGGATCGTCCGGCGTGCCGATCACGCAGAGTTCGCTGCCGCGGCGTAGCCGGCCCGTGGCCGCGACGATGCCGGGAAAGCCCGCCGCTCCCTGCCCGATGCGGCCGGCGGCAAGAAGGGCCGCCCGCTCGGCCCGTTCGCCGATCTCGATCGCGCCGCTGGCCTGGGCGAGCATCGCAAGTCCTTCGATGACCAGCGCGGTGCCGCCGGGAATCGCGTCGTCCTGGTCGCCGCGCAGGCGAATCATCACGTCGGAGGCGTCGGAAGCGTTCAGATAGTGTCCGCCGTCGCCATCGGTGTGCCAGCGTTCGAGTTCGTCGGCGAACCAGCGGGCACGGTCGAGATAGCGCGCATCGAGGGTTGCCGCGAACAACGCGACCGCGGCCTGGATCAAGGCGCCATAGTCGGAGGACAGCGCCAGACCGGTCGTTCGTCCGGCTCGCGCGGCATGGCGCAGGCGACCGTCGACAATCATATCCCGGACGACAAAATCGAAGGCATCGCGCGCGAGGGCCAGCGCATCGTCGTTCCCGAAAACGCGACCGATTTCCGCCAGTGCCCGGATCATCAGGCCGTTCCAGTCGGCGAGCACCTTGTCGTCGCGGCCGGGTCGCGGCCGGTCGGCTCTTTTCTCGAGGAGCATCCGGCGTTCCGCGGCAAAGTCAGGGTCGCTCGACGTGGCGCCCGGATGCAGGCGATGCAGGATTGAATGCCCCTCCCAGTTGCCGGCCTCGCCGACGTCGAAGGCGGCTTTGAACGGCGCGGCGCGATCACCGAGCAGACCGTCGACCTGAGCCGCCGACCACACATAGAAAGCGCCCTCCTCCGAATGGCCGTCGGCGTTTGGACTGTCGGCATCGAGCGACGCGGCGAGGCCGCTGCCGTCGACACGCATTTCGCGCCGAAGCCAGCCGATGGTCTCATCGATACGGCATCGAAACAGATCGTCGCCGGTCATCCGGTAGGCCCAGCCGAGATGGCGCAGGAATTGGGCATTGTCGTAGAGCATCTTCTCGAAATGCGGCACCAGCCAGCGGTCGTCGGTCGAATAGCGATGCAGGCCGCCGCCGAGATGGTCGTAGATGCCGCCGAGCGAGAGCGCACGGACGGTTTTGAGAAAGGCCTGGCGATGTTCCGGGGAGCCGGTCTCGAAAGCCGACCGCGCCAGGATTTCCATGAACGGCGCGTTGGGAAACTTCGGCGCGCCGCGAAGCCCGCCTTGGGCCGGATCGACCATCTGGCCGATACGCTCCGCCGGGCCCGCCAGATCGAGGTCGGCAAGCGGTCCCGGTGCCGCCGAACGCGACAGGAATTCGCTCAGCCGCCCGGAGATCGCGCCCGCGCTTGTCGTCAGATCCGCGCGCTTCTCGCGCCAGGCCTTGGCGATGGCTTCGAGCACCTGGGTGAAACCGGGGCGGCCATAGCGGGCGTCCTTGGGAAAATAGGTGCCGCCGAAAAACGGCTGGCCCTCGGGTGTCAGGAACATGGTCATCGGCCAGCCGCCCTGTTCGCCCATCGCCTGCAGCGCGGTCATGTAGAGATGGTCGATGTCGGGCCGCTCTTCGCGATCCACCTTCACATTGACGAAGTCGCGGTTCATCGCCGCCGCCACGCCCTCGTCCTCGAAGCTCTCATGCGCCATGACATGGCACCAGTGACAGGCCGCGTAGCCGACCGACAGGAGGATCGGTCGGTCGAGCGCGCGCGCCTCGGCTAGCGTGGCGTCGGACCATTCCCGCCAATGGACCGGGTTATCCCGATGCTGCAGGAGATACGGGCTGACGGCATCGTCGAGCCGGTTGTCGCGCGCGTCGCTCATGGAGATCCCGTGGTTTCGCCCCTCAAACCCGGAAGCCTAAGGCAAGCGTTCGACGATTTCGAGGGCGACTTCCCGTTCAATGGCGTGTCGCGGCCAAAACGCGCTCCCGAATGCCTGGGCGTCTGCCGGTTGCGAACACCCGTGGAAGCTGGTTTTGTCCCCATCGACCATCCCGAAAAACTCCGAGCCACTCGTTTGATCCCATCCGATACCATTGCTGCCCTGTCCTCCGGCGCCCTGCCCTCCGGCGTCGCAGTTGTACGCATCAGCGGTCCCTCCGCGCGGATTGTCATGGAGAGCCTTGCCGGCGGTATGCCGCCAGAACGCCGCGCCAGCCTTCGCCGGTTCCGCGACGCGGCCGGGGCGACCATAGACCGGGGCATCGCGTTGTTCTTTCCATCGCCGGGCAGCGTTACCGGGGAGGACCTCGCCGAGTTCCACCTGCATGGCGGGCGGGCCGTCGTCGCGGCCTTTCTCGACGCGGCGACGGGGCTTCCCGATGTGCGCCTCGCAGTCGCTGGCGAGTTCACCCGGCGGGCCTTCGAGAACGGCCGCATCGACCTGACCGAAGCCGAGGGGTTGGCCGATCTCATCTCGGCGGAGACCGAGGCGCAGCGCCGCATGGCGGTGGCGCAGGCGGGTGGGGCGTTGCGTGCCATCTACGAGGACTGGATGCGGCGGCTGACGCAAGCGCGGGCAATGATAGAAGCCTCGTTCGACTTCGCCGACGAGGGGGATGTGGGCGATGACGTTGCTGGCGGCGTGGCGACGAAGATCGCGGCCCTCGTCGATGAGATGCGGACCCATCTTGCCAAGGCTGACCGTGGCGAGATCCTCCGCGAGGGCTACCGTGTGGCGATCGTCGGTGCGCCCAACGCCGGCAAATCCAGCCTGCTCAATGCGTTGGCCGATCGGGAGGTGGCGATCGTCACCGAAATCCCGGGTACGACGCGCGACGTGATCGAGGCGACTCTCGATCTCGGCGGGGTCCCGGTGCGTTTCTCCGACACGGCCGGAATCCGTGAAACGTCCGATGCGGTCGAAGCGATCGGCGTCGAGCGGGCTCGGGCCGTGATGGATTCGGCCGATTTGGTCCTTGCGCTGGTCGATACCCAATCCGGACATGGGCCCTTCGCGCGGTTCTCGGACCTTTTGACTCACGTGAAACATCCGATGATGCTCGCCGCATCGCAGACGCCTCTGGACGACGTCGCGACGGGGATGTCCCGACCGCATAGGCATATCCTCACCGTTCGCACCAAGTCCGACCGGCCGGAGCCGCACGGTCTGGCGGCACGGTTTGGCGGCGAATGGGACGATTTCGCCTTCGACTTTGCAATTTCCACCAAGACCGGCGAGGGGATGTCGGCCCTTGTTGCGCGTGTCTCGGCCCTGGCGGTCGACGCGGCAGGCGATCCCGACGAGGCGGTGCCGATGCGGACCCGTCACAAGGAGCTGGTCGCCGATGCCTTGCGGATTCTCGAGCAATTCGTATCGAAGCCGGACATGCCGCCGGAAGTGGGGGCGGAAACCCTGCGGCGCGCCGGCAACCGTCTCGGCGCGCTGACCGGCCAGGTCGGCGTCGAGGACCTTCTGGACGTCATCTTTTCCGAGTTCTGCATCGGCAAATGAGGAAAGGCGGGCTTGTTGCCGCATTTCCGCTTGCGTTGTCTCCGAGCGATTGAGCCTTTAAAGGCTTAGCTTCATCGAAAAAATGTTTGCCTGTCGGTGCCGAATCCGTTTTCGCGATTGGCACCGCCCTGCTCAACCGGTATCCGAGACCCATGCGTGATCCGTCCCTCCTCGCCGCCTCCGACTACGACGTCGTTATCATTGGCGGCGGCCATGCCGGCTGCGAGGCAGCGAGCGCCTCGGCGCGGGCAGGCGCGCAAACCGCGCTGGTCACCCACCGCTTCGATACGATCGGCGCGATGAGCTGCAATCCGGCGATTGGCGGCATCGGCAAGGGTCATCTCGTGCGCGAGATCGACGCGTTGGGCGGGTTGATGGGTCAGGTTGCGGACGCGGCCGGCATCCAATTTCGCCTGCTCAACCGGCGCAAGGGGCCAGCCGTGCGCGGACCCCGGACCCAGGCTGACCGGCGGCTCTACCGCGAGGCGATGCAGGCGGCGATTGCCGCCCATGCCGACCTCGACGTTGTCGAAGGCGATGTCGCCGATCTTGTCCTGGACGAGCGGAACCGGGTGACCGGTGTCGTTCTCGGCGACGGCCGCGCCATCCAGTGCCGGGCCGTGGTGCTGACCACAGGGACATTCCTGTCGGGTCTGATCCATATTGGCGACCGGACGATCCCGGCCGGGCGCATGGGCGAGGATCCCTCGACGGGTCTTTCGGGAACGCTGAAGCGGCTCGGCCTGACGCTGGGCCGGCTGAAGACCGGCACGCCGGCGCGGCTCGACGGTCGTACGATCGACTGGAGCGGACTCGACCGGCAGGCCCCGGACGCGGACCCGGTTCCGTTTTCCTATCTGACGAAGGCGATCACCAACCCGCAGATCGATTGCGGGATCACCCGGACGACGCCAGAGACCCACCGGATCATCCGTCAGAATATCGGCCGGTCGGCGCTCTATTCCGGCCGCATCGAGGGGGCCGGGCCGCGCTATTGTCCCTCCATCGAGGACAAGATCGTCAAGTTCGGCGACCGCGACGGCCACCAGATCTTCCTCGAGCCGGAAGGGCTCGACGATGACACGATCTACCCGAATGGCGTGTCGACCTCCCTGCCCGAGGACGTGCAGTTGCAATTCCTGCGCTCGATTCCGGGACTGGAGCGGGTGGACGTGCTCAAGCCTGGCTACGCCATCGAATACGATCATGTCGATCCGCGCGAGCTCGATCGCCACCTTGCGGTCCGGCGTGCCGAAGGCCTGTTCCTCGCTGGCCAGATCAACGGCACGACGGGTTACGAAGAAGCCGCCGCGCAAGGGATTGTCGCCGGTATCAACGCGGCGCGGCTTGCCGGCGGCGCGGAGCCTGTCGGCATCGGCCGGGCCGACGCCTATATCGGCGTGATGATCGACGATCTCACCCGCACCGGCGTGTCCGAGCCCTATCGCATGTTCACCTCGCGGGCCGAATTCCGCCTGTCGCTCCGGGCCGACAATGCCGACCGCCGCTTGACGCCGCTTGGCCTGTCGCTCGGCATCGTCGACGCGGAACGTCGCGTGGCCTTCGAGGAAAGCGAGGCGGCGCTCGCCAAGGCGCGCGCGATGTTGGAAGCCGCCGAGTTGACGTCGTCCGATGCCCAGCGACACGGACTTTCGGTCAATCAGGACGGGCGCCGCCGCACGGCCTGGCAGCTGCTCTCGCAAACCGAGATCGATCTGGACCGGCTGACCGCCATCTGGCCGGAGTTCAAGGATATCGGTGGGCCAATCCGGGAGCGGATCGAGATCGAAGCCGGCTACGATGTCTATCTGGACCGCCAGCGGCGCGATCAGGAACGTCTGCGCCGGGACGAGAACCGGACGATCCCGGGCGACCTCGACTTTTCCGCTCTCACCGGCTTGTCCAATGAATTGCGGCAAAAGCTGATGGCCCGTCGCCCAACCTCGATTGCCGAAGCCGAACGGATCGACGGAATGACACCGGCTGCTCTCGCTCTGATTCTTGTCGCCATGCGGCGCCGTGAGGTCTTTCGTGCGGCGTGAGCGAAAGCCATTTCCGCCGGAGCGCCAGCCCGCGGCCAAACCTAAGCGCAAAGCCGCGCCACGGCCCGCCGAAGTGGCGGCGCAACAGGCGGGGGGGCGCGCCCAGTTTCTCGAAACCCACGATGTTTCACGTGAAACGCTGGCGCGACTCGACCAATATGTCGCCCTCCTGACCGAGTGGCAGCGCCACATCAACCTCGTCGCTCCGGCGACGATCGGCGATGTCTGGTCGCGCCACATCGCTGATTCGCTGGTGCTGGAGCGCCTGCTGCCGCCGTTTCAGCGCTGCGTCGACCTGGGGTCCGGCGCAGGTCTGCCTGGTCTCGTCGTGGCCGCGGCGCGGGCGGACCAAGGCGTCGTCGTCGATCTGGTCGAGAGCAATGCCAAAAAGGCGGCTTTCCTGCGCGCCGTCCAACGGGGGATCGGTCTCGACGGAACGGTTCACGCCGCCAGAATCGAGGATTGCGGCGCGGCGCTGGCAACCGCGGATCTGGTGACCGCGCGCGCCCTGGCGCCGCTCCCCGAGCTGTTGGCGATGGTGGCGCCTCATATCCGGACGTCGGCGCGGTGCTTTTTTCAAAAGGGCCGCAGTCATGAACAGGAAATTAACCAAGCGGCTGCCCATTGGCGATTCACCGTGGTAAAGCATGAATCGAACCTCGAGGATGGTTCGGTCATCCTCGACATCGGTAACATCGCGCGGCGTTAGGCTACGCCATGCTCCCGCGGGGCCGGGCCCTCTACCCGGTGGGGCTTCGGTCAAGCCGCGAGGGTTGGCGAGAGCAGCCATCGTAACGATGCGGGAGGCGACCGATGGATGCGATAAGCGGGCGGCCGATGCGGATCATCACCATAGCCAATCAAAAAGGCGGTGTCGGCAAGACCACGACCGCCATCAACCTCGCCACCGCGCTTGCCGCGATCGGAAAGCGAACGCTGCTCATCGATCTCGATCCGCAGGGCAATGCCTCGACCGGGCTCGGGATCGAAAAGGACGATCGTGACGTCTCCTCCTACGACGTGCTGATGGAGGCGGCCTCGATCACCGAGGCGGCGACGGCGACGGCGGTGCCGAGCCTGTCGATCATTCCGTCGACGCTCGATCTCCTTGGCCTGGAGATGGAGATTTCCGGGGTGCCCGGCCGGGCTTACCGGCTCCGCGACGCCTTGCATTTCCATCAGGTCGACACGCCGCTGTTCGATTTCGTCCTGATCGATTGCCCGCCGTCCCTGAATCTCTTGACGATTAACGCCATGGCGGCGGCGGATTCGATCCTGGTGCCGCTGCAATGCGAGTTCTTCGCGCTGGAAGGTCTCAGCCAGTTGCTGCAGACCGTCGAGCAGGTTCGCGATACGCTGAATCCGACATTGGCGCTGCACGGAATCGTCCTGACGATGTATGACGGGCGTAACAATCTGGCGGCGCAGGTAGTTCGGGACGTGCGCTCCTATATGGGCGAACATGTCTACGAGACGATCATCCCGCGCAATGTACGGGTATCGGAAGCGCCGTCTTTCGGTAAACCCGTGGTTCTCTACGACATGAAATGTCCGGGCAGTCAGGCCTATATCCGCCTGGCCTCGGAAATCCTTCAGCGCGAGCGACGATTGGTGGCCGCGTGACGGCGCGTGCGATGGCGGGTCGCCTCCCAGGGCGGATTTTCGCGGAGACCGGACCGATAAAGGCGGGGAGACGAGGATGAACGAAGACAAATCGCGGCAGCGGCTGGGACGCGGCCTCGCCTCGCTGATCGGGACCGGCGGCGTCGTGCCCCCGCGGCCGATGCCGGGCTATGGCGGATCTGAGGCCGCGCCGGCCGCGATTCCGGCCGAGCGCTTCGTCGCCCTGGACAGGATCTCGCCCAACCCCAATAATCCGCGCCGCCGCTTTGACGAGGCCGATCTCAAGGATCTTGCCGCCTCGATCAAGAATCATGGCGTCGTCCAGCCATTGCTGCTGCGTCCGAAGCCGGGCCAGCCGGAATCGTTCGAGATCGTCGCCGGTGAACGGCGCTGGCGCGCCGCCCGGGCCGCCGGGCTCAGCGAGGTTCCGGTCGTGCTGCGCGACATCGGCGATCGTCAATCGCTGGAAATCGCGATCATCGAAAACGTCCAGCGCGCCGATCTCAACGCGGTCGAAGAGGCTCAGGCCTACGAGACGCTGATCGATGAACACGGCTACACCCAGTCCGATCTCGCCGATGTGCTCGGCAAGAGCCGCAGCCATGTCGCCAACACGCTCCGGTTGCTGAAATTGCCGGAGGAAGTGCGCGGCATGGTGGTCGCCGGCACGCTGTCGCCCGGCGCGGCGCGGACCGTCGTGACCGCCGACGATCCGCTCGCGCTGGCGAATGAAATCGTGTCGCGCGGCTTGAGTGTGCGCGAGGCGGAGGATCTCGCCCGCAAACCCACCGAGACGTTGGACAACCGGCCGGCCAAGCCCGCGCGCAAAGGTAAGCGCAAGGCGGCTGCCGAGCGCGATGCCGATGTCGTGGCGCTGGAGAATCTTCTGGCGCAGGCGCTCGGTATGACAGTGGAAATTCGCGTCGATGGCGAGCGCGGATCGATCCGCATCGATTATGCCGATCTTGAGCAGCTCGACGAGATCTGTGGTCTGTTGCAGACGCGGGCACAACGCCGGGTTGCACAACAGCCGCGGGTGCGGGGGCTCTGAGCCACCGCGTTCGGGTTGGTTGCACGACTCACGTGAAACAAAGGACGGCGTTCGACACCGCCCTGGGCGGGGTCGTCTGGCTTGAGGTCAGGCGCGGCCGATCCGGGCGCGCAGATGGGCCGCCTCCACGGCGATGTCGAGCAGGGTTTTCTGCGTTATCGTCAAGGCGAGTCCGCCTTCCTTGCGACTCGACAAGATGTCCCGCTCGATCCGCTGGAGAATGGTGGTGATTTCTTCCAGCGGCCAGGCCGCCAACGCGGCCTCGAGAGCCGCCTTGCGCCGGAAATGCGGCCGTCGCCGCTCGACCACGCGCCCGATCGGCTCGCCGCCGCGTTCGACCATCTCGCGCATGGTCTGCAACTGCTGGAAATAGCGCAGCAGATTCTGGTGCAACTGGAAGGTGGCGGTGCCGGCCGACACCAGCCGGTCGATGAGATGCGGCAGGCGCTTGACGTTGCCGCTCGCCGCGGCATCGATGGTCTCTTCCAGCGTATCCGCCGAAACGTCGCCGACGACGGCCCGGACGTCCGCCTCGGTCACCGACGGCGCGCCCAAAGCGTAGAGACAGAGCTTGCGGACCTCGCCGCGCGAGGCAAGACGATTGGCTCCGAGGCGGGCGCGCAGTTCGTCGCGCGCCTCCCGGTCGATCGACAGCCCGCTTTGACCAAGTTCCTCGTCGATCATCCTGTCGATCGCCCTGCCCTCGTCCTGGTAACAGGGCAGCGCCATGGCGAATCGTCCGCGCTCGACGTTGTTGCGAAGCGCGGCGCTTTTCTTGAGGTCGTCGGCTTCGACAATGACGAGGGCGCCTTCGAGCGGCGAAGCGGCGAGATCGCCGACCGCTTCCGCCAGGCCCTTGCCGGCGCCGGCGCCACGCACCCGAATGAGACGGCGGCCGCCGAACAGCGACACGGTCCGGGCCTCGTCGAAGAGCCGGCCGATATCCTTCTCCAGCTCGTCGGCCGCCAGCGTCACTGCCGCGAAGGGGTCGTCGCGGTCGACGCCGGACATCTCGGCGATCCTGGCGGAGCGTTCGGCGACGAGACCCGGGTCGGGGCCGTAAAGCAGGATGACCGGAAACGAAAAATCGGGACGCGAGAGAAACGCCTCGACCTCGCCCGCCTTCTTTTGCGCCATTATCCGCGTCCGTCCTTGCGATCTGTCGCGCCAATGTCCTTCATTATCGGACGCCTTGCCAGGACGTTGCCGTCAGACGCCGGCCTTTTCGAGCGCGCGCACCAGCGCGATTTCGAGCTGGGCCGCGACGTCCTCGCCCGCCTGCTGGCGCGCGTCGATGAGTGCGCGCTGAGTTTGATAAAGCTGCGCGGTCCGATCGAACGGGACCGTTGTCGTGCGGCTGGCCTTGTCGACAACCTGATTGTCCGACAGCCGGACAAGCTGATATCGCGCGGTTATGCGGTAGAGGGCGGAACTGAGCGCGCCTCCCGATTCGATGGCGATGCCGGTTTCGCTGCCGGTGACGGTGAGGCGGACCTCGTAGAGCGGCTGGGCGACCCGCGTTCCCTGGTTCAGGCGCGACAGGAGGGCGTTGCGGACGATCTGGTCGGTGCGTGAATTGGCTTCGGACACCGCGATACGGCCGCGCAGCGCCGCCAGGGCGCCGCCGGGCGCAAGCATGTCCGAATTGTCGGCCGATGCATAAAGCGGGCGGGCCGTGCAGGCCGGAAGAGCCAGGACCGCGAGGGCAAGGCCGACAGCGACAAGGGCGCGGGGTCGAAGCGGATCAGAGGACGACATTCACGATTCTCCCGGGGACGACCACGATACGCTTCGGCGCATTGCCGGCCAGCGCCGACTGGACGAAGTCGAGTGCCAGCGCCGCTTGCTCCACGTCAGGTTTGCCGGCCGCAGCCGGCATGGTCAAGTCGCCGCGCTTCTTGCCGTTGATCTGGACGGGCAGCGTAACCGTATCGTCGCGCAACAGCGCCGGCTCGACGCTCGGCCAGGATGCGGCGGCCACAAGTCCCGCTTCGCCCAATTCGGCCCAGCACGCTTCGGCGAGATGCGGCATCATCGGCGCGATCAGGCGGACGAGGATCGACAGTGCCTCGCGCGCCGCACCCCTCAGGGCCGGATTGCTGTCCTTGGAAATCTTGGGAAGGGACGCGGCGAGCGTGTTGACCAGTTCGTAGATCCGCGCCACCGCCTTGTTGAAGGCCAGACGCTCGATGTCGTCGGCAACGCCCGCCGCTGTGCGGTGCGCCGCGCGGCGGATCGCCAGGACGGATTCGTCGTCGCCGGAGCCTTGCTCGGGCGCCCCGGCAAGCCGAGGCGCGGTGTCGGCGACCAGACGCCACAGCCGCTGCACGAAGCGATGGGCGCCCTCGACGCCGGCCTCCGTCCAGATGACGTCGCGGTCGGGGGGCGAATCCGACAGCATGAACCAGCGCGCCGTGTCGGCGCCGTAGGAGGCGATGATGTCGTCCGGATCGACAACGTTCTTCTTCGACTTCGACATCTTTTCGATGCCGCCGATTTCCAGTCGCGCGCCGGTCGCGATTCGGGTTGCGACGCGGCCGGTCTCGTTCTCCGCAATCGCCACGTCGGCCGGGGGCACCCATTCGCGGCCCTCGCGATAGGTTTCGTGGACCACCATGCCTTGCGTGAACAGGCCTTTGAACGGCTCGTCGAGCGCCAGATGGCCGCAAGCCCGCATCGCCCGGACGAAGAAGCGCGAATAGAGAAGATGCAGGATCGCGTGCTCGATGCCGCCGATATACTGGTCGACCGGCAGCCAGGCATTGGCGGCCTGAGGGTCGGTCGGCGCGTCGGCATGGGGCGCGGTGAAGCGGGCGAAATACCACGAGGAATCGACAAAGGTGTCCATCGTGTCGGTCTCGCGCCGCGCCGTACCGCCGCATTGCGGACAGGTGGCGTCGCGCCAGGTCGGGTGCCGGTCGAGCGGATTGCCGGGCTTGTCGAAATCGATGTCGTCGGGAAGCTTGACGGGAAGGTTTGCCTTGGCCTCCGGTACGACGCCGCAAGCCTCGCAATGCAGGACCGGGATCGGGCAACCCCAATAGCGCTGGCGCGAAATGCCCCAGTCACGCAACCGGAAATTGACCTGGCGCTCGGCCTGCGGCGTCCCGAACAGATCGGTCGCCTCGAGCTTTGCGGCCACCGCCTCGAAGGCGGCGTCGGGCGAGAGGCCGTCGAGGAAGCGCGAATGGAAGATCGTTCCATCGTCGACATAGGCCTCGGTGCCGATCGTAAAGCGCGCGGGGTCGGCGTCCGGCGGCAGCACCACCGCCTGCACCGGCAGATCATATTTGCGAGCGAAGTCGAGATCGCGCTGATCATGCGCCGGGCAGCCGAAGATCGCGCCGGTGCCGTAGTCCATCAGCACGAAATTGGCGACATAGACCGGCAGCTGCCACGTCTCGTCGAAGGGATGGGTGACGGTGAAGCCGGTCGGAATGCCCTTCTTCTCGGCGGTCTCGAGAGCCGCGGCGGTGGTGCCCTGCCGCCGGCACGCGGCGATGAAGGCCTGGACGTCCGGATTGTCCTTCGCCGCAGCGGTCGCCAGCGGATGATCGGGGGCCACCGCCATGAAGGAGGCGCCGAACAGCGTATCCGGACGGGTGGTGAAGACGGTGACGTCCTTGTGAGCCGCAGGCGCGGTCGCCGGGTCGAGCGCCCAGCGCACCAGCAGGCCCTCGGAGCGCCCGATCCAGTTCCTCTGCATCAGCCGGACCTTTTCCGGCCAGCCGGGCAGGGTGTCGAGGGCGGCCAGCAGATCGTCGGCATAGGCGGTGATCTTGAAGAACCACTGGGTGAGCTCGCGGCTCTCGACCTCGGCGCCGGAGCGCCAGCCCTTGCCGTCGATCACTTGCTCGTTGGCGAGCACCGTCTGGTCGACCGGGTCCCAATTGACCTTCGACTTCTTGCGATAGGCGAGGCCGTGCTCCAGGAAGTCGAGGAACAGCATCTGCTGGCGGTGATAATAGTCGACGTCGCAGGTGGCGAATTCCCGCGACCAGTCCAGCGACAGGCCCATCGACTTGAGCTGGCCGCGCATGGTCGCGATGTTCTGATAGGTCCATTCGCGCGGATGCACCTTGTTCTGCATCGCGGCGTTCTCGGCCGGCATGCCGAAGGCGTCCCAGCCCATCGGATGCAGGACGTTGAAGCCTTTGGCCCGCTTGTAGCGCGCCACCACGTCGCCCATGGCATAGTTGCGCACATGGCCCATATGGATGCGGCCGGAGGGATAGGGGAACATCTCGAGGACGTAATAGGTCTCGCCGCCGGCGTCGGTGCGGGTCTCGAAGAGCTTTGCCTCGTCCCAGGCCTTTTGCCAGCGGGATTCGGATGCGCGGGGGTTGTAGCGTTCTGATGACATGCGGCGGGTCGATATCCTGGCGCGGCCATCTGGGGCCGTCGGGCGTGGGCAATGCGGCTTGACTTACTCCGTTGTTCGCGTCCCGTTCAACACGAACCGGCGAGATTTCGCCGAATCGCGGCAAAATCGCCGCTGAATGCTACCGAAGCGGCAAAAAGGTTGGGTATGGTCGACACGACAGGCGAACGCTACCGGGCGGTGTGCGAACGGATCGCCACGGCGACGAAGGACGCGGGTCGGCCCGCGGACGCGGTCGATCTCGTGGCGGTTTCCAAGACCTATGACGCAGACGCGATCCTGCCGGTTATCGCCGCCGGCCAGCGGATTTTCGGCGAAAACAAGGTGCAGGAGGCCAAGGCCAAATGGCCGGCCTTGCGCGAACGCTTCCCCGACATCGAGTTGCGGCTGATCGGCCCGCTACAGTCGAACAAGGCCGGCGAGGCGGTGGCGTTGTTCGACGTCATCGAGAGCGTCGACCGGGAAAAGATCGCCGCGGCGATCGCCAAGGAGGCCGTCAAGCAGGACCGGCATCCGCGCCTCTATGTCCAGGTCAACACCGGCGAAGAGCCACAAAAGGCCGGCATCGCGCCGGGCGAGGCGGCGGTCTTCGTCGCGCGTTGCCGCAATGAGCACGGTCTCACGATCGAGGGGCTGATGTGCATTCCGCCGGCCGACGAAAATCCCGGCCCGCATTTCGCGCTGCTGGCCAAGATCGCCGCCGAGGCGGGTGTCGCCAAGCTGTCGATGGGCATGTCCGGCGATTTCGAGGCGGCGATTGCCTTCGGCGCGACCTCGGTGCGCGTCGGTTCAGCGATCTTCGGCGAGCGGGATTACGGCTGAGGGGTCTTCGCCCGGCGGGCCGGCAAGGATAGCAAGCCGCCGGTGTCTGGTTGGTTGGACGGTCAATCAATTCGCCGCCCTGGAGCGGAACCCTTCCGCCGCTGCCGTCTTTGCATGAAACGGTAGGACCGTTTGAGGAGGCAATAGCGTGGCCGAGACGTCTAGCGAGGCGGCCTTTGTTCGCCGGACCGTGATTGCCGCCGGAATTGTCGCGGCAGTCGGAACCGCGCTGTTCGTATTCTGGACCGCTTCGCTGGCCTTTTTCCTGATCCTGGCGGGGTTGGTGCTTGCCTCGACGTTCACCGGCATCGCCTCCGGCCTGCGATATGTCGGCGTTCCGCGAAGGGTCGGACTGCTGGTCGCCTATCTCATGTTGTTGCTGCTGATCACGGCCGGCTTTGTCTGGGGCGGCGTGGTGATCGTCCAGCAGTTCAACGATCTCCTCCAACTCGTGGCCGGGCAGGTCGATCGCCTTGCGGAGCTTCTTCAGGAATATGGTTTCTCCGACGGAAGGCCGTCGGATGAACCGGGGCTGGGGACCCTCCTACCCAGCGCCTCCGGCCTCTTTTCCTCCGCCTCGCGCGCCGCCTACGCCATCCTCGGCGGCCTCGGCAACGCTTTCATCGTGGTGTTCATCGCGATCTTCGTGTCCTGGCAGCCGGGGCTCTATCGGCGCGGCATCGTCAGCCTGTTCCCCAAGCCACGGCGCGCGCGCATCACCAAAACGCTGTGCAACAGCGCACATCAGTTGACCATGTGGCTGGCCGGGCAGGCGATCTCGATGGCGACTGTTTTCGTAGTCTCGCTCCTCGGCCTGTGGGCCATCGGCATGCCGAACGCCTTCCTGCTGGCGCTGCAGGCCGGGCTTTTGGCTTTCGTGCCGACGCTCGGCCCCTTCGTGGCGGGCGTCGTCATCGTGCTGGCGGGCTTTGCCGACAGCCCGCAGATGGCTCTCTACGGTCTCATCGTCTACGTCGTCATCCAGGGTGTCGAGAGCAATGTGACCCAGCCGATGGCACAACGCTGGGCGACCGCCCTGCCCCCAGCCCTCACGCTTGGATCGCAACTGGTTTTCGGTCTGCTGTTTGGCCTCATGGGCGTGGCGCTCGCGGTGCCCTTCGTCGCCATCGTCAAGACCATGGTGGAAGACCTCTATGTGAAGGATACGCTCGGCGGATACGCGGCCGAGGCCTCCTGAACCGGCAGCCGGCGCCGCGCACCTCGAAAGTCTAACCGCGCGCGGCTGGACCGTCCGCGCGGTTTCACCCTAAGTTGCCTCTCGGAGGCGGGGGACCGCCGGGACGATATGGGAGGCGAAGCATGAACATCATCCACGTCAAGGACGAATGGAAGGCCCGCGCGAAGCTCACCAACGAGGATTATCAGGCCTGGTATCGTCGCAGCATCGAGGATCCCGACGGCTTCTGGGCTGAGCACGGCAAGCGTCTCGACTGGATGACGCCCTTCACCAAGGTGAAGAACACCTCCTTCGCGCCGGGCCAGATCGACATTCGCTGGTTCGAGGACGGGACGCTCAACGTCGCCGCCAACTGCATCGACCGTCATCTGGACAAGCGCGGCAACCAGACGGCCATCCTGTGGGAGGGGGACGATCCCTCCGAATCGAAGGCGATCACCTACCGCGAACTTCATGAGGAAGTCTGCCGCATGGCCAACGCCCTTAAAGCGCGGGGCGTGAAGAAGGGCGATCGGGTGACGATCTACATGCCGATGATCCCGGAGGCGGCCTATGCGATGCTCGCCTCGGCGCGGATCGGCGCGGTCCATTCGGTGGTGTTCGGCGGGTTTTCGCCGGACGCGCTGGCCGGCCGGCTGGACGGCGCCACCTCGGACGTCTTGATCACCGCCGACGAGGGCCTGCGCGGCGGGCGCACGGTGCCGCTCAAGAAGAACGCCGACCGGGCCTGCGAGATCGCCGCAAAGGCCGGCCATTCCGTCAAGACGGTGCTGGTCGTGCGGCGCACCGGCGCCGATGTGCCCTGGACCGAGGGCCGCGACGTCTGGTGGCACGAGGCGCGCGAGACAGCGTCCACCGACTGTCCGCCGGAGGAGATGGGCGCCGAGGACCCGCTGTTCATCCTTTATACCTCCGGCTCGACCGGCAAACCGAAGGGCGTCCTTCATACGACCGGCGGCTATCTCGTCTATGCCGCGATGACGCATGAATACGTCTTCGACTACCATGACGGCGACATCTACTGGTGTACGGCCGATGTCGGCTGGGTGACCGGCCACAGCTATATCGTCTACGGGCCGCTCGCCAACGGCGCGACGACGCTGATGTTCGAGGGCGTGCCGAACTATCCGGATACCTCGCGGTTCTGGCAGGTCATCGACAAGCACAAGGTCAATATCTTCTACACCGCGCCGACGGCGATCCGGGCGCTGATGGGCGCGGGCGACGACAAGGTGACCAAGACGTCACGCAAGAGCCTCAAGGTACTCGGCAGCGTCGGCGAACCGATCAATCCGGAGGCGTGGAACTGGTATTACCGGGTCGTCGGCGACGAGCGCTCGCCGATCGTCGATACCTGGTGGCAGACCGAGACCGGCGGCATCATGATCACGCCGCTGCCGGGCGCGACGGATTTGAAGCCCGGCTCGGCGACGCGGCCGTTCTTTGGCGTCGTTCCGCAGCTCGTCGACAATGACGGCGCGGCGCTGGAGGGCGTGGCCGAAGGCAATCTCTGCATCACCGATTCCTGGCCCGGCCAGATGCGCACGATCTACGGTGACCACGACCGCTTCGAGCAGACCTATTTCTCGACCTACAAGGGCAAATACTTCACCGGCGACGGGGCGAAGTGCGACGCCGACGGCTATTGGTGGATCACCGGCCGCGTCGACGACGTCATCAACGTTTCGGGCCATCGCATGGGCACGGCCGAGGTCGAATCGGCGCTGGTCTCGCATCCGAAAGTCTCCGAGGCGGCGGTGGTCGGCTACCCGCACGACATCAAGGGCCAGGGCATCTATTGCTACGTCACCTTGATGGAGGGGCAACAGCCTTCCGACGATCTCAAGAAAGAGCTCGTCGGCCATGTCCGCGAGGAGATCGGGCCGATCGCCTCGCCGGACAAGATCCAGTTCGCGCCGGGCCTGCCGAAGACCCGGTCGGGCAAGATCATGCGGCGGATCCTGCGCAAGATCGCCGAGGACGATTTCGGCGCGCTCGGCGACACGTCGACGCTTGCCGATCCCGCTGTGGTCGACGATCTGGTGGAAAATCGGGAGAACCGCAAGGGTTGAGATGGAGCGCGCGACGGTGGCGACTTGCGTCAGGCTGGCGCGAAAAACGCCACCGTCTTGCCTTGCCTGTTTTATGCCCGCATACTTGCGGGGTGTTTAACGAAGCGAAAGGAGGTGATCCAATGTCGAGTGATTTCCAGATGCCGGTTGGGTCTCAATGTCTCGGTCAAGCGATGGAGCAGTCTTCTCGCTTCACTTGAGACAGTCGGGTCCGGGTAACGGTCGAAGGACCCCCGGTATACGAGAGTCACGGGGCCGCTTCCTGGCAACAGGGAGCGGCCTTTTGCATGGGCGGGCGCTCCTCCCAGGCCCGGCCAGGAAAAAAACCCGCCCCGGCGCAAACCGGGACGGGCGGCAATGACAGCCGGACGAATCCGCTTGCGCGCTCGTGCGCTTATTGCGGTGCCGGTGTCGTGCCGTCGGCCGGAGCCATCCCCGCATCGGGCGCAGCCTCCTCGGCGGCTTCCGCCTCTTCCGGCTCGCCATAGGCTGGCGCGGCCTCGAGCTGCTCACGCGAGACGTTCAGCACGATCCGATCCGGCAGATTGTCCTCGCCGACGACCGGAGTCTGGGGCTCAGGGGCTGGCTGAGCGGCGCCACCGGCCGCCGGATCGACACCCGTCGCCGCGCCGCCGACAGCCGGATCGACAGGAGCGGGAGCAGCGGCCTCGATGTCGGCCTTCTTGGGAAGACCTTCGGTCTTGCCCGGACCGAATTCGAGCGCGTCCATCGCAACCGCGACATCCTTGCGGCCGATGCCGAGGAAGCCGCCGACACCGACGAGCACCGCGATTACTTCGCCCTGCTCCGAGACGAGCACGTCGGTGATCGATCCGATGCTTTCGCCGGCCGTATCGTAGACGTCCTTGCCATTCAGGTCCTCAACGCGCCAAGCGCCGGTCGGCGGGACGACGACGAAGGGACCGTCAGCCATGGTCGCGTCGGTTGAAGTGGCCGTGTCCATCGCCGTGGTGTCAGCGGGCGCTGCCTCGGTGTTGGTCGTAGCGGGCATATCCGCAGGGGCGGCCGCGCCTGAGTCCGGCATGGTAGTCGCATCGTCCCGGGACATCGGCTCGCCCTCGGCAGGCGCGGCGGCGTCGCCGGTGGTCGCGTCCGTTCCCTCCGCCGGAGCCGCTGAATCGGCTGGCGCGGTTGCGTCGGCCGGCGCTTCGGCAGCCGGCGGGGTATCGGTTGGGGGCGGCGTGGTGGCATCCTGCGCGAAGGCCGCGAAGGGCATGACGACGCCGGCCAGAAGTGCCGTGTAGAGAGTGTTTCTCATCGATTTTACTCCCATTGGTGATCACGAAAGAATGATCCACGGCAGGAGAGGTTCCAAAAGAAACTAAGTTAGCCGATCAATTTTGTCGGGGAGACGCCCGACTGGGCGTTTTCGCCGTCGCCGCGCGCGGGAAATCGGCTTAGCGATAAAGGTCTTGCCGGGTCGGGGGCAGTTCGGCCGGTCCCTTGGCCCGCCGCGAGGCGAGTGTCTGGTAGATCAGCAATCCGCCGCGGCTGAAACCCAGCGAGACGCCGGCCAGATAAAGCAGCCAGAGACGGGCGCGGGGCTCGCCGGCGATCCGCGACGCTTCTTCCATATTGGCGCTCAGGCGGTCGTGCCAGAGCCGGCAGGTGCGGCCATAATGCTCGCGCCAGTTCTCGACGTCGTGGACCTCGAAACGGTGCGCCTCCAGCTTTTGCGCGGAGTGGCCGACATGGTCGAGTTCGGCGCCGGGAAAAATGTAGCGGATGATCGCCGCATATTCCTTCGTGCCTTTGCGAAATGCCTTGTCGGTGGCCTTGGCCGGCCGGGTGATGGCGTGGTGGAGATAGAGCCCGTTCGGCCGCAGGAGTTTGCGCACGGCACTGAAATAGGCGTCGTGATGGGCCCAGCCGACATGTTCGAACATGCCGATCGAGGCGATCTTGTCGAAGGCTCCGCTCACCTCCTGGAAGGGCTTGAGTTCGATCGTGATACAATCGCCCAGCCCCTTTGCAGCGACGCGCTCGCGGGCCAGATCGTATTGGGCCTGGCTCAGCGTCACGCCGTGGCCGGTGATCCCATAATTCTCCGCGGCGTGAATGAGCAGCGCGCCCCAGCCGCAGCCGATGTCGAGCAGCCGTTCGCCCGGTTTCAGCCGCAGCTTGCGGCAGATCATCTCCAGCTTGTCGAACTGCGCCTTGTCGATGTCGTCGTGCCAGCCGTCGAAATAGGCACAGGAATACAGCATCCGCTCGTCGAGGAAGAGGCGGTAGAAATCGTTGGAGATGTCGTAATGGAACTGGATCGCCGCCATGGACGAGCCGCTGGCGCCTGCGCCGTCGCCCGCTTGGGGTGCCGTTCTGGCAGTCTTCGCGCCCTTGCGCGCCAGAGTGTAAAGCGCCGGCAGCGCAGCGGCGATCCGCAACTTGTCGAGCTTCTTCAGCGCGTCCTTGGTGCGGATGTCGGAACGCGCGGCGGCGATATCGAAGATCGTGCCGTCCTCGATATCGACAGCCTTGGCCATCCACAATTCGACGGCGGTGGCGATCGTCGGGCGGATCGCCAGGCGAGCGATCGCGGCGGGATCGTTCAGGGCGAGCGCCGGTCCGTCCGCGGGACCGATGCGTTCTCCGGTCCACAGCCGGACGGCGATCTTCGGCTGGAAAGCGGTGATCGCCTGGCGGACGATGGCTTCGAGTCTGGCTTCGCCCGTCATCGACCGGCCTCTCCGTTTCACGTGAAACCGGTATGAACACCGCTTTTCAGGGTTTAGCGCGGAGTATGGGCGGGCGGCAACTCGCGTTGCGGACATCCCGACGCTTTAACGGCCTGCAGCGCAAACCCGCCTATCCGGTACTCGATATCCCGGCTGCCGCTGGCGCGAGGCCGCTGGCGCGAGGCCGCCCAGCACAGCGCCGTTGCACCAGTCGCGTCGCTTGCCGCCCTCGTAGCGGGCAACAAGGCCCTCGCGCAGCAACCGGTCGGCGACGTCGCCCCCGTCTGCTGCTGCCAGGCTGGCCAGCACGCGGCCGAAATATTTGTCGCCGGAAATGCCGGTCAAAGTGACGTTTCCGCCGCCGACCAACTGCTTGAGCCGATCGGTCGCCACTTGCGCTGCGGCCTTCTCTGCCGCGCAACCGCCGCGATGTTCCGGGGCGTCGATGCCGCGCAGGCGAACCGCGACATGGACGGACTGCATCGGCCAGATGAACGCCTCGACCATAATCGTATCGCCGTCGCGTACCTTGATCACACGCGCCTCCACCGGCCCGGCGATTTCGCGCAGATACGCATCGCGGGTCTCGGCGGCGCCGGTCGCTCCCCCGAACGCAAGCAGGACGACAATGCAACCGGAAAGGGTATATGTGAAGTATCTCACGTCAGCGGACGATCCGAATCAGATGTGTCACGGACATTATTCCTAATTATATACGTGACATAGCAGGAATCAGATGGTAGAGGCTAAAGCCGACAGGCCGGTACTAGAGAAATTGAATGAGGCGCTGGAGTTGGCGCGTGCTTCCGTGGTCGATCTGGAGCGGGTTTCGGAAGAAGCCTATTCCGCGGCGAACCGCGCGCGCGAGCGGCTGAATCGGCTGGAGTTGTCTCTAGAAGACTAGGCTAGACTAGCCGCGCCAGCCGTCTATCTGGCCTTAACTCGATCTCAAAGTCCCATTTCCCTGATAGAAGTTCAGGGGCGCAATGCAGAGTGGGGTCAAGGGAACTGCTGAATATCGCGCATGCGGCATTTATGGCTCTACCATCAGCCAATTTCACGGGAATCGAAGCGCTGACGGAAATTTCACCTCCGGTGGCAGCGCCCTTTAGTTGCGTGGTTGTCCCGTCTCCCAACTGAACGACGCAGTTGTGCATCGCTGAGATCGCGTAGAGAGGAATAAGGGCGGCAAGAGCTGTTTTATGGTTCCGAATTTCCTCTTTAGATATAAGGCCGTTGCTTTTTAAGGTGGCTACAAAATCGTCAACCAGTCGGCCCTCTTCAAATGCGGGCTTCACAACCATTAGGGATGAGACGCAATTGACTAGTTTTAGCTCATCCCCGGTCAGGGTGATTGGGAGCTGCCAGGTCATGTCATGATTTTGCACCATGCGAGGGATGATGCCCCGCATAACATCGTAGGCTTTAGCGCGCTTTAATCCGGTTTCACGCTGTATGAACTTAGCTTCGACCCGATTGATGGCGATCTCGAAGTAGTCGCGAGCGGCGCTCGGCAGGCGGTTCCCGTCAAGCTTATGAGGCCCGCCAGAACCAAATCGCGATAAATGGTAGCGGGCAACTGCAAACCATTCACGAGTGGATCGGGTGGTGATCCCGCGATCTCGTTCATGGTGGTGGGCAACAAAATGCCCTATATCCGCTACGGCCTCTCTGCCGTCGCAATGGTCGCGAGCATAGAGGAATAGACCCGTCAGGTCGTCGGGGCGGAAATCGCCGCCTAGTAGACGATTAACGCGCGCTCTCGATTTGGAGTCAGGCATGGCGAACGTTGACCCCCAACAAAAAGAAATTGTGAAGCGCCGCGATGACGCCTTGCGCCGCGCGCTCTCAACCCCTCCGAAACCTAAACAGGAATCGGGGAAGGGGAAACCCAAACCGAAAAAGGAGAAGCCTGCCAAGTGAGGCCGGCTTTTTGATTCAGGAAAGGAGATTATGTGATGCTGCACAGATTCCGGACTTATCTAATCCGCCTTCTCGCGGGGCGTTCAACCGTCGTGATCAACGCCCACATCACGGTCAGTCAGTCCTGAACCCATGCGTCTTTCTTGTCCCAAGCGTGGGTGCGTTGGCATGCTGGGCAAGGGCCCATTTTGTTCGCAATTAGCTTCGACGACTCGAAGGACTCTTTATCCATGCTGATGCCAGTCGGCACTGTCCTGCCAGTTTTCGGACATTTGATCACAACAGATCCCATCTCGTCCTCCCTTGCTCAAGGAGACGAGTATGGCTTGCAAACTATTTTGAGTCGAATCTCAGCCGCTTGCGATAGTGCATAAACGCTCGCGCCTTCTGCTTAGGCGTAAGCGGCTTCGTCAGTTTGATTATAGGTGAGGCGCTTGCCTGACGTGGCGCGAATGAGGTCGGTGGCGCGCTCGGCATCGGTCCACTTCAAAGCCGTGCGGCGATTGTAGCGGAAATCAAACTCGGCAAGATAGCGGTGCAAGTGGGCTTCGCCGCAGTGCTGGTAAACGCCGACCATGCCGCGCTTGAAGATCGAAAACACGCCCTCGATCGTGTTGGTATGCACCACGACACCATCCTCGCGACGGGCGTATTCCTTGGCCGTGTGCTTGACGGTGCGGTGTGCATCGTATTCGGCGCCGGTCACGGTGTAGAGGCGGCTTTCATCGGTGTAGAGGGTCGACTGGCGATCAGCGTTGCGCACCAGAACCTCACGCACGGTGTCCTTGGTGGCATCGTTCAGATGGAACATGCGGGCCTTGCCGCCACGCTCGACCAGACCGACGACAATGCGCTTCTGTGCGCCGCCTGACTTGCCCGACTTGGTGTAGGTCGGGATGCGACCGCGAGCGAGTTTGCGGGGCGTCTCGCGCTTACCGATGTAGGTTTCATCAGCTTCGATGGTCTTGCCTTCGCCACCAAGCGGGCCAGACGCGGTGTCGCCCTTCATAGCCTCGCGAATGCGGTGCGCCATGAACCAAGCGGTTTTGTAGGTGACGCCCAACATGCGGCCCAGCTGATTGGCGCTCATGCCCTTCTTGCTGGCGGCATACAGGTGAAAGCCGAGAACCCACTTAGCCAGCGGAATCTTCGAACGCTCCATAACGGTCCCAACCGTGACGGTGAAGTGCTGGCGGCATTCGTTGCACTGGAAGAGACCGGGGCGAGTGGACTTGCCCTCTAGGCGACGGATCGAGGTTTCGTCGGTGTTGCCGCAGTGCGGGCAATAGACGCCATCGGCCCACCGGATCGACTCAAGGTGTTCGCGGGCCTTGTCCTCGTTGTTGAAAATCGGGTCGGTCAAATTCGTCATCAGGCTAACTCCTTGATTTCCAAACTAGGGAATCGGGTTAGCTATGTCAAGTATATAATTAGGACATTATTCCCAATTATATACTTGACAAAAGTGACCGATTTGGATATTCAGAACGGCGACAGGCCGGCAGAGATTGAGGTTGATGTGAGTGAGGCGGAGGCGCGTCTGGCTCTAAACCGCTTTTTCGCGAGCCGCGCGGCGTTTCTTTCGCGCCACTTTTGTTTTGTGGAAGCGCGACGCGTTCGGGCCGATGTGGGGCATCAGATCGAACGCGAGAAGAAAACGGACTAGCTCAATTCCGGCGCTATAGATCGCAAGAGCGTCGTCATGGATATCCTCTAGCTTCATCGGAATAAGGTCGCCCTTCACGGTCCCGCGAGCGGTGATGTGAGTGGTGTAAACTGTCCCTTTCTCCGCGCTGTAGCCCCATTGGTTATGTACCGTTGAGTGCCGCTTTTGCATTGCAGTCTTGATATGGTCGAGGATACGGTCCAATTCATCCAGCGCATCAAGGTCGTCAATCCGGATTTCCGCGACGGCCCTAAGGGCGTCATCGCGAAGTGGTGCGGACATGTGTGTGGTAAGGGCCATCCCGTATTGGCTTTCAACGCCGAGGCACCCCATGATTGCCATTTCGATAGAGCTTTCTGTCTGTGCCGCACAGGCCGCAACGAGTCCAATGGCCTGGAGGTATTCGGGCGGGATGTTCCGTGGATCGTAATCCAAATCGGGAGGCGATAAGGGCATGTCGGACGACTCCGAAGGGCGGGATATTGAAGAGACCAAGCGCATCATGGAGCGCCTGGTGAATACGCCGCCCCAGCCTAAGGGCGGGAAGGCGGAGAAGGAAGGCGAGAAGAAGCCGCCCAAGGAGGGGAGGCTCTCGCCGCGCTAGGATTTTGCGTCGGTCGTAACCCAAACGTTTGAGTCGTAGCTGGCCTTGACTAGATCAATGCCGTGCTGGCAGTCGGCCTTATTGACGTATCCCTCTCCGCTATCGGCGATGACCAGGCTATTCGATGCCTGATAGCGCCACCGGTATTCTCCTGCGTTGTCTTTGTAGATCAAGAAAGACGGGAAAGGTCTGGTTGCCATGGATTCCTCCGAGTTGAAATTGTGGTCCTTTAAATATTCCTGCGATGGCTCGCGCTACTCCCATGAAGTGCTCGCGCGATCTCGGCAAGAAGCGGAGGCTAGAGTGATCTCCCTAGCCTCTGCAACTTTTGAAGGAGAAATTAGCCCTGACGTTTCCGCAACCGCTGAAAAGCAACTGATTTCTGCTTAAGCGTTCGCGGCTTCGTCAATCCGCCGATAGGTGAGGCGCTTGCCTTCAATTCCACGCATGATGTCGTCGGCGCGCTCGGCATCGTTGAAGCCAAGTTTCGTGCGGCGGTTATAGCGGAAGTCGAATTCGGCCAGATAGCGGTGAAGGTGAGCCTCGCCGCAATGCTGATAGACACCGATCATGCCGCGCTTGAAGACAGAGAAGACGCCTTCGATCGTGTTGGTGTGGACGACGATATCACCTTCCTTGCGGGCGTATTCCTTGGCGGTGTGCTTCACGGTGCGGTGGGTGGCATATTCGCTTCCGGTAGCGGTGTAGAGGCGCGACTCGTCGGTGTAGAGGATGGTATCGCGAGACACGTTGCGGACCAGAACGTCGCGGACGGTGGCGGCAGTCGCATCGTTCAGGTGGAACATACGGGCGCGGCCCTCGCGTTCGACCAACCCGACGACGATGCGCTTTTGCGCTCCACCTGTCTTGCCTCGTTTGATGAAGGGGCGGCCTTTGCGCTGTGCTGAGACACGAGGGGTCTCGCGCTTGCCGATATAGGTCTCGTCAGCCTCAACGGTCTTACCGTTGCCGCCCATCGGCGTTTCGAAGGAGCCTTCTTTCATGGCCTCGCGAATGCGGTGGCACATGAACCACGCGGTTTTGTAGGTCACGCCCAACATGCGGTGGATCTGGTGCGCGGACATGCCCTTCTTGGATGATGCCAGAAGGTGAACCGCCAGCCACCACTTGGACAGGGGAACCTTGGAGCGCTCAAAGACAGTGCCGACCGTAACGGTGAACTGGCCCTTGCATTCGTTGCAGTAGCGCAGGCCGGGGCGATGCGAGTGCTTCTTGCCAGCGACGAGGGCGATCTTCGTCGTATCGCAGTTGCCGCAATGGGGGCAGATCGGGCCGTTCGGCCAACGCACGCGCTCCAGCTCTTCGCGGGCTGCGGTGTCGTCGTTGAAGATCGGGTTTTGCAGGTTGGCCATTGGTGTATCTCCTTGATACCAATATCGGCTCAAGGGCTACTTTTGTCAAGTATATAATTGGGACATTATTCCTATATCGGATTCGGACGATGTCAATCCGCCTATCGGCGCATTACGGTTCGCCCCCGGCGTCGTGTCTTCCGCGCTGAGTTGCCTCGTGGATGGCACGAGTTTCCCTTAGGACATGGTGCCCACAATCATAAGCTGAAACGTATCCTTCGCCAGTGCCCTTGGATGCCGGGCGCGGTCCGCTTTTCCGGGCTTGGAGCGCGCGAATCAAAAATCGGAGATCAGCCCGTTTTTCTCCCAATCGCCGTAGCGGACCGGTTCCGGTCCGTCGCGGCCATTCAGCTCCGTCGGCCGGCCGGCCGGATCGATCGTCTCTGCATTGCGATCGCGGCGCCGCGCCTCGGCCTCGGCGAGCGCGCGCCGGGCGGCGGGCGAGAGCGGGCGATTGTCGGTCGGCGCGTCGTTGCGGTCCGGATCGGCCAGGCCGTCGGGCGCGGCGGCTTGCGGGGAGTCTGAGGTTTCGGAATCGGTCATTGGCGGGATNCGGTCGGCGCGTCGTTGCGGTCCGGATCGGCCAGGCCGTCGGGCGCGGCGGCTTGCGGGGAGTCTGAGGTTTCGGAATCGGTCATTGGCGGGATGGTCCTGGTGGCGGTCGCTGCCGGCAAGATAGGGAGCCGCTCGGCAATTGCCCACTGCGGCCGGCGAGTGACCACGATGGTCATCGCCCGGAGCGGCTGAAACGCCCCCGCTGTGATCGACATTGCGGCGGCGACCTGCAATCACCAGATTTGCTGGCGGTAGGACGCGGATCGACCGCGTCGTGAGCAGCGGGGTGGGACCGTCCCATGAACATGATCAAGACGGCGATGCTGATCGCCTTCATGACCGCCCTTTTCATGGGGCTGGGGCTTCTGGTCGGCGGCCGCGCCGGCATGATGATCGCCTTCGTCATCGCGGCGGGGATGAATCTCTTCGCCTATTGGAACGCCGACAAGATGGTGCTGAAGATGCACCGTGCGAAGGAAGTCGACGCGCGCACGGCGCCGGAATTCTATCGCATCGTCCAGGGCCTCGCCGGCAATGCCGGCCTGCCAATGCCGAAGGTCTACGTCATCCAGAACCCGCAGCCGAACGCCTTTGCCACCGGCCGCAACCCCGATAACGCCGCCGTCGCGGCGACCACCGGCCTGCTCGAGCAACTGACGTCGGAAGAGGTCGCGGCCGTGATGGCGCACGAGCTCGCCCATGTGCAGAACCGCGATACGCTGATCATGACGATCACCGCGACGCTCGCCGGCGCGATCTCGATGCTCGGCAATTTCGCCTTTTTCTTCGGCGGCAACCGCAACAACAACAATCCGCTCGGCTTCGTGGGCGTGATTGCCGCGATCATCGTCGCGCCGCTCGCCGCGATGCTGGTGCAGATGGCGATCAGCCGCACCCGCGAATATTCCGCCGACCGCCGCGGCGCCGAGATCTGCGGCAATCCCGACTGGCTGGCCTCGGCGCTCGGCAAGATCGCCAGTTCCGCCGGTCGCATCGTCAATGAGGACGCCGAGCGCAACCCTGCGACGGCGCACATGTTCATCATCAACCCCTTGTCAGGCCAGCGCATGGACAATCTGTTCTCGACCCACCCGGATACCGGCAACCGTATAGCCGCCCTGCGGCAGATGGCGGTCGAAATGGGCGGCGGCGGCGGTGTGGGCTTCGTCGCCGGCACGTCGGCCAAGCCGGTCGCGCATGACGATCAGGCGTCGGGGCCGTGGAACCGTGCGCGCAAGACGCCGCCCGGCGGCCCGCGCAAGGGTCCCTGGGGTTGAGCACCGGGTCGGACGGCCGCAAGCCCCGCCGCGGCGGCAATTTCGACGCTTCCCGCTCGGCGCCGCGCAAGCGCCCCCTGCCGGGCAAGGCGCCGGTCGCGGCCGACAGGGCGGGTCAGCCCCGGATCGCCGCCGGACCCGATGCCTTCGTGCCGGATGGCTATTCGGCCGGCGACAGGCCGGGCCTCGGCGCGCGCTTGGTGGCGGCCAAGCTGTTGTCGGCCATCGTCGACGCCAAGACCTCCGCCGACGGCCTTCTCGACGCCAAGGGCGGTCATTCGGGCTTTCGCGCGCTGGAACGGCGCGACCAGGGTCTGGTCAAGGCGATCATCCTGACGGCCCTGCGCTTTCGCGGCACGATCGACCGGGCGCTCGACGCCTGCCTCGACCGGCCGTTGCCGCCGAACGCGGCGGCGCTGAAGCACATCCTGCATGTCGGGGCGGCGCAGATCCTGTTTCTCGACGTGCCGGATTCCGCGGCTGTCGATCTCGCCGTTGCGTCCTCCGGCGTCGATTCCCGCAGCCAGCGCTTTTCCGGCATGATCAATGCCGTGCTGCGCCGCCTGTCGCGGGAAAAGGAGACGCTGCGCGTGGTCGCCAAGCCTGGCGAGAACATGCCGGAATGGCTGATGCGCCGGCTCGTCGCGACCTATGGGGCGGCCCGCGCCGACGCGATCGCGCTGGCCCATCTGTCGCCGGCGTCGCTGGATCTTTCGGTGAAGGGCGATCCCGCTTCCTGGGCGGAGCGTCTCGGCGGTGTCGCGCTGACCTCCGGCACGGTCCGGCTCGGCAGCTTCGACGGCCCAGTGACCGACCTTCCCGGCTTCGCCACCGGCGAATGGTGGGTGCAGGACGCCGCCGCCGCGCTGCCGGCGAAGTTGTTCGGCGATCTCTCCGGCAAGCGCGTTGCCGATGTCTGCGCGGCGCCGGGTGGCAAGACCGCCCAATTGATCCTTGCCGGTGGCCGGGTCACTGCGCTCGACATCAACGCCAATCGGATGAAGCGGCTGAAGGAAAATCTGGCGCGCCTGTCGCTCGAAGCCGAGACGGTCGTCGCCGATCTATCGGCCTACGAACCCGACGCGCCGTTCGATGCGATCCTGCTCGACGCGCCCTGTTCCTCGACCGGAACGATCCGCCGCCATCCCGATGTCGGCTACACCAAGGACGCCGCCGAGGTCGACAAGCTCGCGGCCGTCCAGGCGCGCCTGCTCGGCGAGGCGGCGCGGCTCCTGGCGCCGGGCGGCCGGCTGGTGTTTTCCAATTGTTCGCTCGACCGAGCGGAAGGCGAGGATGTGGTCGCGGCATTTCTCGCGGCGCGGCCGGACTTCGCCCGCGATCCGGTCACGGCGGCGGAGCTGCCGGGCTTCGAATTCGCCCTGACGCCTGAGGGCGATCTGCGGACAACGCCGGAGATGCTGGGGGCCGGCGAGGGTGCCGAGGGCGGCCTCGACGGGTTTTACGCGGCCCGGCTCAAGCGGCTGTGATCCAGGCGCTCGCGCCTGCCTCCGCGCCTTAGCAAAGCCTTTACCATATCGCGCGAAACTCGGTTGTATCGAGCAGTCGCTACGCGCTTGCCGGCATCGGACCGGCGTCGGCTGGCCTGCGAGACCATGGTGACAACGGTGCGCGCCTGGTTGAACACGCGCGGAACGCCGTGAATCTCTGCAATGCCGCATCGCGTGATCCGAAAACCGGTGAGCGCATCTGAAACGATCCGATAGCGCTGGAGTACGGGAGTGTCGACGGGTTTGGTGGATCATCCGCTGCTTGCGGTTTTGACGCTTCGGGAGGCTTGGCGCCGGGTCCGGCGGCGACTCCACACCGGCCCGATCCACCGCTGGCGCTTCGCCGGAGGGACATCCGGCAAACTCATCGCGCTTCCGCCCAATCTGCGCCACGGCGACCCGATGATCGCCGAAGCGATCTATGCCGGGCGGTTTCATTTCGCCGGACAATTGCTCGAGCCCGGCCGCACCTCGATTTTCCAGTCGACGCCGCCATCGGCCGCCTATTCGGTCGAACTGCATGGGTTCGACTGGCTGAGCCATCATGCGGCGGCCAGTGACGCGCTGGCGGCCCAGAACGCCCGCGCGCTCGTCGACGACTGGATCCGCCTCAAGGGCAAGTCGATCGGCGGCCCGGCCTTCGAGCCGGCGGTCGCGGCGCGGCGTCTCATCGCCTGGATCACCCATGCCGATCTGCTGCTTACCGGGGCCGAACCGGGCTTTTACCGCCGTTTCATGAAAAGCCTGTCGGCGCAGGCGCGTTATCTGCGCGCGATCGCCCAGGAAGCGCCCGAGGGAATGCCGCGCCTCGTCGTGCGCACGGCGCTCGCCTTTGCCTCGCTGTGTCTCCCGACGGCCAGCGGGCGGGTCAAGATCGCCGCGCAGTCCCTGTCCGACGAACTCGACCGGCAGATCTTTCCCGATGGCGGACATATTTCCCGCGACCCCTCGACGATCATCCGCATCCTGGCGGATCTGATTCCGCTGCGGCTGACCTATCTTGGGCAGGGTCAAGCGCTGCCGAAGGGCCTCTATTCGGCGATCGACCGGATGCTGCCGGCGATCCGCTTCTTTCGCCATGGCGACGGGACGCTGGCGCTGTTCAACGGCGCCGGCGTCTCCGACCTCCATTTGATGACCGTGCTGCTGCGCTACGACGAGACGCTGGGCGAGCCGATCAGCCACGCGCGCCAGTCGGGCTATCACCGGATCACGGCCGACAGGACCACCGTCATCGCCGACACCGGCTGCCCGGCGCACACCTCGGTGTCGAGCAACGCCCATGCCGGGACGCTCGCCTTCGAACTGTCGAGCGAGGCCAGCCGCATCGTCGTCAATTGCGGTCGCCCGACCACCGAGGACTCCGACTGGCGGCGGCTTTCGCGCTCCACCGCCGCCCATTCGACAGTGACGGTGGCGGACAGATCCTCCTCGCATTTCGCTCGCTCCGCCAGCCTCGACCGGTTTCTCGGAACCCCGCTTGTGCCTGGCCCCACCGCCGTGACACTGGCCGAAACGGGCGACGCCGGTCTCGGTTTCGACGCCACCCATAACGGCTATGAGCGCGGCTTCGGTCTCCTGCATCGGCGCAGGCTCGTCGTGTCAGCCGACGGAAACCAGGTGGAGGGCACCGACCGTTTCGAGGCCGCGGGCGGGCATGGGAGCGCCGGGACGGCACTGAGCGCCACAGCGCGCTTCCATCTTCACCCGGGGGTCAATGTCGAAACGGCGGGCGACGGGGTCCGGCTCAGCGTTCGCGATCAGCGCTGGCTGTTCGAGACCGATGGTGAGCTGGCGATCGAGGATTCGATCTTTTTCGCCGATGCCGGCGGGGCTCGCCGCACGCTCCAGCTCGTCGTGTCGTTCGACACGCGGGACTCCGACGGTATCGCCTGGCGCTTCCTGCGCGAGCGCTGATCGGCGGGGCGTCGGGGCGTCAGAAGCGAGCGGCGTGGACAGACACGAAAAGCGAAAAACACGACTCGACGAAATGCCGCGATGGCGCATCTTCATGCCGATGAAGCATCTCGTCCTCCTTGCCATTATCGGCCTGGCGCTTGCGTCCTGCGGCATGAATCGGGCTGTCGGCGTTTTGCCGAACACGCTCGACGATCTCGCCGAGCTGTCGAAGGCGTCGCCAGGCGCGGACGGCGAGGAGCCGCGGCTGACGCAATAGGAAGACACGTCCGCGCCGAGGCATTGTCGCAGCGGCCTCGCCCCGGTATCAGGGACCAAATCCCTCTTCCGATCCGCGCAGGAAATGCCGATGTCCGTCAAGGCCAATGTCACACCCGTTCCCGACCGCGTCCGCGTCCGCCGGGCGCTCATCTCGGTATCCGACAAGAGCGGCCTGGACGATCTGGCCAAGGGACTCGCGGCGCTCGGCGTCGAGCTCGTCTCCACCGGCGGCACCCACAAGGCGCTGGAAGCCACCGGCCTCGCCGTCCGCGACGTGTCCGATCTCACCGGCTTTCCGGAGATCATGGACGGGCGGGTGAAGACGCTGCATCCGGGCGTGCATGGCGGGCTTCTGGGGATTCGCGCCGACCCCGCCCATGCCGAAGCGATGCGGACTCACGATATTGCCGGGATCGATCTTCTGGTCGTCAATCTCTACCCCTTCGAGGCGACGCTGGCCGGTGGCGCCGACGCCGCGACCATCGTCGAGAATGTCGACATCGGCGGCCCGGCGATGATCCGGGCCGGCGCCAAGAACCACGGCTATGTCACCGTCGTCGTCGATCCGGCCGATTATGGCGAGCTGCTTGCGGTGCTGCAGGCGAACGAGGGCGAGACCGATCTCGCCCTCAGGCGGCGGCTCGCGGCCCGCGCTTTCGGCCGCACGGCCGCCTACGACGCGGCGGTCTCGCAATGGTTCGCCGGCGAAGTGGAGGACGCGATGCCGCGCCGCGCGAGCTTTGCCGGCACGCTTGCCGAGGAATTGCGCTATGGCGAGAACCCGCATCAGTCGGCGGGCTTCTACAAGACCGGCGAGGCGCGGCCCGGCGTCGCCACGGCCCGGCAGGTGCAGGGCAAGGCGCTGTCCTACAACAACATCAACGACACCGACGCCGCCTTCGAGCTGGTCGGTGAATTCGATCCGGATCGCATCGCCGCCGTCGCCATCATCAAGCACGCCAACCCGTGCGGCGTCGCGGAAGGGCCGGATCTCCTGGCGGCCTATCGGCAGGCATTGGCCTGCGATCCCGTCTCCGCCTTCGGTGGCATCGTCGCGCTCAACCGCCGCCTCGACCGGGCCGCGGCGGAAGCGATCGTCCAGGTCTTCACCGAGGTGATCATCGCCCCCGACGCGGACCCCGACGCCATGGCGATCATCGCGGCCAAGAAGAATCTTCGCCTGCTGCTGACTGGCGGCCTGCCCGACCCGCGCGCCGCCGGGCGCTTCGTGAAGTCGGTCGCGGGCGGGCTCTTGGTGCAATCGCGCGATGCCGGCGTGGTCGACGATCTCGACCTCAAGGTGGTGACGAAGCGGGCCCCGAGCGCCGCCGAGCTTGCCGACCTGAAATTCGCTTTCCGGGTCGCCAAGCACGTCAAGTCCAACGCCATCGTCTATGCTAGGGACGGCGCCACCGTCGGCATCGGGGCGGGGCAGATGAGCCGGGTGGATTCGGCCCGGATCGCCGCGCGCAAGGCCGAGGACGCCGCCCAGGCGCTGGGTCTCGCCGAGCCATTGACGCGCGGTTCGGCGGTCGCGTCGGACGCGTTCTTCCCCTTCGCGGACGGGCTGCTGTCGGCCGTCGCGGCGGGGGCGACGGCGGTTATCCAGCCGGGCGGTTCGATGCGCGACGACGACGTGATCCGCGCCGCCGACGACAACGACATCGCCATGGTGCTGACCGGGATGCGCCATTTCCGCCATTGATGGCGCGGGTTTGACTTACCGCACCTTCGCCTTGCGATAGACGCCGGCCTTGTCGCGTTTGCCCACTGCCACCACAATGACCACGATGCGACCGTCGTCGACCCGATAGACCATTCGATAGCCGGAAGAGCGGAGCTTGATCTTGAAGTGAGCAGGCATCCCGGCCAAAGCCGATGCCGCCAACTTCGGCGCTTCCAGTCGTTCGGCCAGCTTGGCCTTGAATTGCTCTTTTACAGTGGAGCCGAGCTTCCTCCATTCCTTCAGGGCCGAAGGGAGAAACTCCAGCCTATAGGTCATTCAGATCGACAGACACCGGCACTTCGTCAGCCCGAGTCCGCGCGATTTCGGCGAGCGCCATGTCGTCCAGCTGCTCGACAAGACGCTCGTAGAACGCGGCCGGCACCATGTAGGCCATGACCTTGTTATGGTTGAGGATGGCGACCGGAATTCCCCCGGCCTGATTAAGGACCGCACTGGGACTGCGCTTCAGGTCGGACACACTAACGGCCAAGTCAGCGGAGAGCTTCTGCATGGCTGGATCAACCCATCGTGGAATTAATATGAAATATAGTCCCAAAAATAGATCTAAATCAGGCTAATGGCAACCGACTTGTCTCGTTGCGTCTCGGCCCCTGTGTCCGTCCCAGCAGCGCCAGGCCGACGATCAGAAAGAGGATGATCGCCGACATGCCGATGCGCGAGGCGGTCACCGGATCGGTCAGCGCCGCCGCGATGGCGGTTAAGGTCGCCACCGCGCCAGTCGCCAGGAACGACGTCGCCCGCCCGGTGAATGCGTAGAAGCCGAAATAGCGCCCCGCCTCGTCCGGCGTCACCGCCTGAGCGAGCCAGGAGCGGGACGAGGCCTGCACCGGTCCGAAGGCGAGGCCGATCAGCAGCCCCCAGCCGATGTAGCTCTTCTCTGCCGCGGTCGCGAACAGGCCGGTCGCCTCGGACGGCGCGAAGACGACCAGCCCGAAGGCGGTGAAAGCGGGGGCGGTCGAGACAATTCCGATGGTCGCCACGATCAGGCAGAGGATCGAGGCGGTGATCACCGCCTTCGAGCCGAGCCTGGCGTCGAGAACGCTGGCGCCGAGGCAGCCGAGGATCGCGGTGACGTTGAGGATGATGCCGAACAGGCCGCTTTCGGTGATCGACCAGCCGAACATGCCGGCCGCGAAGGCCCCGCCGAGGACGAGCAGGGCGCTGACGCCGTCCTGATAGATCATCCGGGCGATCAGGAAGCGGAACAGCGCCGGCCGCGTGCGTATTTCGCGCCAGGTCGCCAGAAGGTCCTTGAGACCGTCCCGCGCGGCGACGGTGATCGGCTCGGCCTTCGGGCGGTCGGGGGTGAAAAGAAACATCGGCAGGACGAAGACGAGATACCACAGCGCCGCCAGGGGTCCCGTCGCGCGGGCGCCTTCCCCGGCGGCCGGGTCAAGGCCGAACAGCGGCTGGAGACCGAGAATCGTGCGGCCGGTCGCGGGCGAGCCGGCGAGGAAGGCAAGGGTGAAGAACAGGAAGGTGATGCCGCCGGCATAGCCGAGGCCCCAGGCGATGTTGGAGACGCGACCGATCGAATCGCGGTGAACCAGCCGGGGAATCATCGCGTCGTTGAAGACGATCGAGAACTCGGCGGCGATTTGCGCCAGAACGATCAGGAGGGCGACGAGGACGAGCGGCGAGCCGGGGGCGGCGAACCACAAGAGGGTGAGGGCGCCGATCTGCACGACGGCGAAGCTTGCGATCCATGGTTTGCGCGGACCGGCGCGGTCGGCGATCGACCCGAGAAACGGCGACAGCAGCGCGACGACGATGCCGGTGAGTGCCACGGCGCCGCTCCACCAGGCTTGACCGGTAGCGGGGTCCGGGGCGAGTTGCGAGACGAAATAGGGGCCGAAGACGAAGGTGATGATGACGGTGAAGAAGGGCTGGGCGGCGAAATCGAAGGCCATCCAGCCCCAGACGGGCCGGTGGCGAAGGGGCATGCGATAGGGTGGGGAGTCGCTTGCTGGAATCATCCGGGGCCTCGTCGGTCGGCGTTCCAAACAGCCATGCACCGAGCCATGGCGCCAGCGCAATCCATCTTGATCGGCGCGATTGCTGCCCATGGTCGGTAGGTGCGTGCTAGTCTGCGGTTCGCATCAATCAGGATGCCTTGAGGGAATCGAACATGGCCAAGGGTCAAATGCGCAGCAACAAGGAAACCCGCAAGCCGAAGGCGGACAAGGCGAAGGCCGTGGCCCCGGCCACCGTGCCGGGCAAGTTCGCGCCGCAGGAAAAGAGCGACGGCAAGAAAAAATAGGCGGGGATGGAGCCTGGGTCCGGGCGCCGCCTCTGCCAGGCGGCCGCCCGCTATCCGGCAAGATCCGACAACAGCCCCGCCGCGACGGTGAGCCGCGCGACGGAGGTCTCGCCGGTCCCCGCCAGCGCAGCGATCTGGCCGGCGATGCGATCGACGGCGCCGCGCCGACTTTCGGCCCAGACACCGGCGGCGTCCCCGCCAGCGCCGCCCTGCTGCCGCAGGGCCGCCGCAGTCAGCGATCGCCGGGCTCCGGTGATTTCGCTGGCGGCGCGATCCAGAGCCAGGGTCTCGTAGTAGTCGGGGGTCTGCAGGGTCAGCAAGGCCGCCTCGAGCCGGCCGATTCCGAACAGGCGGGTGATGCCGAAATAGGTTTCGATCGTCGCCTCCAGTGACGCGGATGTTTCACGTGAGACAGAGGCGATGTCCGGTACCAGCGACAGCAGGGGCAGAAGCGCGATCTCGCTGGCGAGATCGGTGGGCACTCCCTTTTCGATCCAGCTATCGGCGCGGGCTGTGGCCTCGGCGCGCGCGGCGTCCGTCGCCAGATGCAGCAATTTCGGCTTCAGCTGATCAAGCGCGTCCCGGCTGCTCACCACCGCGCCGGTGAGGCCGGCCTCGAAGAGCTCGTTCTGGGCGTACCAGCGGGTCGTGCGGTGGAGAAACCGCCCGATCTCGGCGTAAAGCGCATTCTGGGTTTCGCCGGACAGCTGACCGTCCAGTGCGTCCACCCGCTCATAGGTCGCATTGATGTCGAGGCCGTCCTTCGCCGCCACGAAAGCGCGCACGATCTGCGAGGGAGACGCACCGCGCGCCTCGCGCATGACGGTGACGAAGGTCGGGCCGGTGCGATTGACAATCTCGTTGGCCAGAACGGTCGCCACGATCTCGCGGGACAGCCGGTGGCCGCGAATATCCCGGGCGAAGTCGTGGCGCATCGGGACAGGAAAATAGTCCAGCAGCCGATCCTCGAAATAAGGATCGTCGGTCAGCGTGCCGGCCACCAGCTGGTCGAACAGGGTGATCTTGGCATAGGCGATGAGGACGCCGATTTCCGGTCGCGTGAGGCCGCGACCGCTGCCCCTGAGATCGCCGATCGCCGTTTCTCCCGGCAGGGTCTCGACGGAGCGATCGAGGGCCCCTTCCGCTTCGAGAACCGTCATGAACCGGGCCTGGAGCGCCAACGCGCCGGCTCCCTCCCGCTCTTCCAACGACAGCGCCAGGGTCTGCTCGTAATTGTTGGCGAGCACCAGTTCGGCGACCTCGTCGGTCATGCCGGCCAATAGCGCATCACGGTCGCTTCGCGTCAGGCGGCCGGCCTCCATCGCGTTCTTCAAGGCGATCTTGATATTGACCTCGACGTCGGAGGTGTTGACGCCGGCCGAGTTGTCGATCGCGTCGGAGTTGATCCGGCCGCCGCCGCGCGCGAATTCGATCCGGCCCTTCTGGGTGACGCCGAGATTGGCGCCTTCGCCCACTACCTTGGCCCGAACCTCCAGGCCGGTGACGCGGACGGCGTCATTGGCGCGGTCGCCGACATCGGCGTTGGATTCCGCCGTGGCGCGCACATAGGTGCCGATGCCGCCGAACCACAACAGATCGGCGGGCGCCTTGAGGATGGCTGTGATCACTTCGGCGGGTGTTCCAGAGAGTTTGTCCCAACCGATCGCGCCCGCAGCCTGCTCCGAAATCGTGATCCGCTTCTCGCGCCTGGAAAAGACGCCGCCGCCTGCAGACAGCTTGTCCGTGTCGTAGTCGGCCCAGGATGAGCGCGGTTTTTCGAACAGGCGCTGGCGCTCGGCGAAGGAGACCGATGGGTCGGGATCGGGATCGATGAAGATGTCGCGATGGTCGAAGGCGGCGATCAACCGGGTCTGACGCGACAGCAGCATTCCGTTGCCGAACACGTCGCCGGACATGTCGCCGCAACCGACGACGGTGAACGACTCGACCTGGATATCACGATCCATTTCGCGGAAATGACGCTTCACGGCCTCCCACGCGCCGCGCGCGGTGATCCCCATCGCCTTGTGATCGTATCCGGCCGAGCCGCCGGAGGCGAAGGCGTCGTCCAGCCAGAAATCGTTCGACTGGGCGATGGCGTTGGCGGTGTCGGAGAAGGTCGCGGTGCCCTTGTCGGCGGCGACGACGAAATAGGGATCGTCGCCGTCATAGCGCGTAACGTCGGATGGCGGCACGACCGCGTCCCCGACGATGTTGTCGGTGACCGACAAAAGCGAGGCGATGAAGACGACATAGGCCGACCGGCCGGCGGCGAACCAGGCATCGCGGTTAGAGGCGTCCGGGAGGCGCTTGGGATAGAAACCGCCCTTCGCGCCAACCGGGACGATGACGGCGTTCTTGACCTGCTGCGCCTTGACCAGACCGAGCACTTCAGTGCGATAGTCCTGGGCTCGGTCCGACCATCTCAGACCGCCGCGGGCGACGCGCCCGAAGCGCAGATGCACGCCTTCGACGCGTGCGTCGAAGACGAAGATCTCGCGGAACGGAACCGGGGCGGGCAGCCCCTCGACCGCGGCGGATTCGAGCTTGAAGGCGAGTGCCGGAGCCACCCGCCCGGGCTCGGAATCGGGCTCGGTCGACGTGCCGTCGATGGCGAAGAAATTGGTCCGCAAGGTGGCGAGGATGGCGCCCATGAAGCGCCGGATGATGCGGTCGTCGTCGATGGAATCGACCGCGTCCAGCGCCTCGATGATGGCGGCGTGAACCGCCTCCGCCCCCCGCTCGGCGGCCAGGCGGACCTGACGGGCATCGGGCTCCTCGATCGCGTCGCGGCCGGTGGCGGCGCCGCCGCCGCGCAGTGCGGATTGCCGCGGGCCGAAAGCGGTTTCGAACAGCTCCCAGAGCCGTGCCGCGATGGCGGGATGGCGCAGCAACGCGGTCGCCAGAAAGTCCGGCGAATAGGACAGTCCGGCTTGCCGCAAGTAGCGCGAATAGGCGCGCAGCACGTTGGCCTTGCGGAAATCGAACCCGGCTTCGAGAACGAGCGCGTTGAAGCCGTCATCCTCGATTCCGCCCGCCGTGACAGCGGCGAAGGTTGCCTGCAGGGCGGCACCGTCATCGTCGAACACGATGTCGCCGCCATTTCTGCGGGTAAGATCCATATCGTGGAGATGCACGCGCTCGCCATCGGGCCGGGTGACGGGAAACGTGCGTTCGGAAACGACGGAAAATCCCATGTTCTCGAGGATGGGTACTCGGGTCGACAGGGTGACGGCGGCGCCAAGGTGATAGATTTTCAGACGCAGCAGATCGCCGCGGTCGCCGCGGCGACGGTAAAAGTCGACCTCGAGCCCCCTCTCCGGCGTCAGGCCGTCGATGGCCTGCGCGTCTGTAACGGCTTCCTCCGGAGCGATGACGTCCCGATAGCTTTCCGGCAGACCTGGCACCAGTTTGCCCAGTTCGTGCGAGCGGCCCGCCTGGGTGAGCGCGCCGACGAAGGCGTCCTCCCAATTCTTCGCCAGTTCGACGATCCGCTGTTCGATACCCGTGACGTCGACGTCCGGCGTGGTGCCTTCCCCACGGCCGATGATGAAGTGAACCCGGGCCAAGGGGCCTTGGGGAAAGGCCGGATAATAGGCCGAGACATGACCGTCATACGCCTCGGCGAGCAGGAGGCCGATGCGCTCGCGCAGCCGCGTGTCGTAACGGTCGCGCGGAACGAAGACGAGCACGGAGACGAAACGGTGGAACCGGTCGATACGCGACAAAACGCGCACGCGCGGGCGCTCGCCGAGCTCGACGATGGTAGTCGCGAAGCGCTCCAGAAGGTCGACGTCCATCTGGAAGACCTCATCGCGCGAATAGGACTCCAGCGCGTTGAGAAGGGCCTTGGCGGAATGGGATCCCGGACGAAGCCCCGACCGGCTGATGACCGTCTCCGCCTTCAGGCGGAGATAGGGGATGGTGAGAATCGACTGGGTATAGGCGCTCGACGTGAACAGGCCGACGATGCGCAATTCGCCGGTGAAGTTGCCGGCGGCGTCATATTGCTTGACGCCGACATAATCCATGTAGGTCCGACGGTGAACGATCGAGCGGGCATTGGCCTTGGTGACGATCAGCGGGTTCGGGGCTTTCAGGAAAGCGCGAATCTCCGGTGTGGTCGTCATCGACCGGCCGTCCCGCCCGAGAATGCGGAGGCGAGGATCGGCCAAAATGCCGAGCCCGGCGTCTTCGCGGCGCTCCAGCGCCTCGCCCTCGGCATCGCCGAGATAGTCGTATTCGCGGCAGCCGAGAAAGATGAAATTGTCGTCGCGCAGCCACTCAAGCAGATTGGCCGATTCCTCCACGATGATCCGGGTGCCGTCCGAAGCGAGGCCGCCGGCCCGCTGGCGCAGCGCGGCGACTGCGTCGCTGACGCGATCACGCATGGCGCCGAAATCGGCGTTGGCCTGCGCGACCTGGGTCAGGATTGCCTCCAGGCGTGCGCGCAACGCCGGCGCGGCATCGTCGCCGATGGGATCGATGGCGAACTGGATGAGGCTGGTGCGGTCCGGCTCCGCCTGGGTTTCGTCGCTCGCATGCGACGCGGAAAAGCTGTTGATCTCTCCGTCAGCGCCCCGCACGACGTCCAGAATCGGATGGGAAATGTAGTGGATCGCCGGCGCGGTCTCGGCAATCTCGGCGGTCACGGAATCGAACAGGAACGCCATGTCGTCGCTGACCACGGTGACGAGGTCCTGCGGCTCCTCGCCGTGCAGAAATGCTTTCGGTCGTTCGATCGCGACGACGAACCGGCCCCGGCGATGGGCGTCGAGCGCGGCAATGCCGGCCCGTGCGGCGCCGGCGAGGGCGTCCGGCGTGAAGGCGGCGAGATCCTCGGCGGGCGGGCGTGCGAACAGGAGCGGCGCAAGAACCGCTTCCGGCCGACCGCCGCCGATCACCGCCTCGACGGCGCTGAGGATCGCGGATTTGCTCGTATCGTGATGGTCCATAATCGCCATCCCTTTCGGCGTCGCCTGTTGTCTGCGGAACCCTATCATAGGGGAACGCGGGCGATCTGCGACGTTTCGCCGTGCAGGCCGCCCGCTGGGCGTTTTTCGGAGGAAGCATGACCAAGCATGATGACCGCGCGGTTACCGCGCTCGATCTCGGCGTCGCCGAGCCTTTGTCGGAGCGCACGAAAACCTACTTCGCCAAATGCGAGGAGAAGCTCGGCCTCGTTCCCAATGTGCTGATCGCCTACGCCTTCGACGAGAAAAAGCTCGAGGCGTTCTCGACCTTCTACAACGAGCTGATGCTGGGGGAGAGCGAGATCGACAAGCTCGACCGCGAGATCATCGCGGTCGTCGTTTCCGCGATCAACCACTGCCACTATTGCCTGACCGCGCACGGCGCCGCCGTCCGGCAGCTTTCGGGTGACGCGAACTTCGGCGAGACGATCGCGCAGAACTGGCGGGCGGCGGGGCTCGACGCCAGGCGGATGGCGATGCTGGAGTTCGTCGTCAAGCTCACCGAGCGGCCGGACAGTATCGTCGAGGCGGATCGGCAGGCGCTGCGCGAGGCCGGCTATTCCAATCGGGCGATCTTCGACATCGCCTCGGTGGCGGCGTTCTTCGCCATGTCGAACCGGGTTGCTTCGGCGACGGATATGAAGCCGAACGCCGCGTATCATGGCATGGCGCGGTGAGGGGGCAGTGGCGTGGGTGTCGACATGCCGTCGGTCAGGTAGACCTGAAACTGCCAGTTTTTGTTTCGGAATCAAGCGAGACTCGAAGCCCCGTTCGTCAATATTTCAGTGAATGGCCGCTTCGAGCCCAAACTTGAGGTCCTGTAGCGGTGCCGTGAGTTTTCACGGATGTAGATTGTCGATTGAAGCCGAAAAATTTGTTAGTGAAAGTTCATATGGAACAACGTGGATTTCTGTTCGAGCCGCTCGAATTGCCCTGTGGAGTAACCCTGAAGAACCGGATTGCGAAATCGGCGATGTCGGATTCCCTGGGCGACGGGACCGGCCATCCGACAGCCGAACAGATCAGGCTGTATCAGCGTTGGGCAGGAGGTGGACTGGCCGTATCCATCATTGGCGAGGTGCAAGGCAACGCCGCTTATGCCGAGAAGCCCGGCAATTTGGTGCTCAACGAGACGTCCGACCTCGACCGTTTCCGGGAACTTGCTCAAGAGGGCGGCGAAAACGGCGCTGAGCTCTGGCTGCAGCTCGGTCACGCTGGGGCGCTTGCTTACGCGCCCACCAGTGCGCCCAAAGGTCCGAGCGCCCTCGATCTGCGGGGTCTGCGCTGCGGGGAATTGTCAATTGAAGAGATTCATCGACTGCCCTTTGAGTTTGCGAGGACAGCCCGTTTGGCGTGGCTGGCTGGTTTCGGCGGAGTGCAGATTCATGCGGCGCACGGATTTCTGCTCAGTCAGTTTCTATCGCCATTGTTCAACAAGCGGAGCGACGAATACGGAGGGGCGATCGCCAACCGTATGCGGCTTCTGTTGGAAGCCGTTGATGCAACCCGCGCCGCTGTCGGGCCGGATTTTCCTATCGCTGTGAAACTCAATTCCTCAGACCAGCTCGAGGGCGGCCTTGACGAGGACGACGCGCTCGAAGTCGTGGCAGCGCTGGACCGGTCTTCGGTCGACCTGATCGACATGAGCGGCGGGACTTACTTCCCAGGAGCAAAGTCCGCTTCCGACGGTGCTGGACCCGGACCCTACTTCTTGAAATTCGCCAAGCGCGCCCGCGCGATGACGACCAAGCCGTTGATGCTGACGGGCGGTTTCAAGACACGTGCGCAGGCCGAGGACGCGGTGGCCAGCGGTGCGATCGATATCGTCGGTCTCGCCCGCGCGCTTGTCCTTGAGCCGTCACTTCCCGACCTCTGGAAAGCGGATCAGAAACCAGAGCCGGCCTTTCCCAGGTTCGCCAGTGCCCCAGAGGGCGGGATAACCGCGTGGTACACGATGCGGTTGACCGAGATCGGCGAGGACAGAGAAAATGAGGATCTCGGCGATCTCCAGCGCGCTATCCGGGACTATGAAGCGCGCGACAAAGCTCGAACGGAGGTCTGGTTACGTCACTTTGCCAATGACGTCGTGTGACAACCTTAAGTGGTGATTCCCATCTATGTCCGCTCAGTCCGGCATTGCGGCCATTCACCCCGTGCAGGGCGAACGCCGGACTACCACCCGGTTCCCAGTGAGCCCGCCCACATTTCTCCTCAGATCTCCACCAGCCGGTCGTCGAGGGTCATGTCGGCGTGTGACCGGACTCGTGAAGGGAGCCGATGCTCAAAAGTCGTGTGAGCCGCCGCTCGCCTCGATCGATTGCTCAACTGCTTCCGGGTAGTACGCGATCGTCCACAAAACGGCACGCCCGGCGGCGTCGGGCTTCGAGCGGCCTTGCTCCCAATTGCGGATGGTCGAGACGTCAAGTCCGTAGCGGAGTGCGAACTCATCCTGTGACAGCCCGGTCCGCTCTCGTACGAGGCGCGAGTCGACCTCCGGCGTTTCATGGGGGCGCGCAACGACGCCGACGGCAGCCAGCTCGGACAGAAGCCGGTCGCGGTCTTCGACACAAGGAGCTAGCAGGACGGCGCTCCTTGCGCCTGCCAAGAGATCGGACAGCGCGCGATGGGCTGTTCGAAGCGAAACATGCCGCCGGGCCAAAATGCGCGCGGCTTCGGGCGTATTTGGTGCGTCGCCAAGCCTAACATTACAGTTGCTCTTTGGATTTGAGATGCGCTTGTCGAGCTGCGGCTTGGTGGGCGCGTCGCCAAGTTGACCAAGCAATGACGTGGGCTGGTCGGATTTGGCGCTGAG
>NZ_JAYXIH010000039.1:0-41025 GCF_036016755.1 Aurantimonas sp. A3-2-R12
CGAAGGGGAACCGGTGCTGCCATGACAAACCTCCGTTTGCCACAGTGATTCAGAATTCTGTCAGCTTGGGAATCCCCGAAGAGTCGGCCTTCGCTCCCGTTGGTATCAGTCATCAGATCGCCGAATGTCTCGCCGCGGCGGGAGCCCGCGACGGCCTCGTCACGCTGTTCATCCGGCATACGTCCGCGTCTCTGACAATCCAGGAGAATGCCGATCCCGACGTCCAGCACGATCTGCTGGGGGCACTCGACCGCTTGGCGCCCGAGGATGCCCCCTATACGCACACGATGGAGGGGCCTGACGACATGCCCGCCCACATCAAGTCGGCGCTGACGGCGACCAGCCTCGCCGTGCCGGTTTCGGCGGGACGCATGATGCTTGGAACCTGGCAGGGCATCTACGTCGTCGAACATCGTGCGCGGCCGCATTCGCGCGAAATCGTCCTCCATTTCGCCGGAAGTATCCCGTGAAGCGGCTGCCATTAGGGAATGGTCTTGATCCGGAGGACCAAGAGGGTCAAGAAAAGCCGACAGCCGGGAGGACCGGCCGCCGCAGCGCCGCGGCGGCACCGGGAATACGACGGGAGGAACAACGGACATGAGCCATGTCTTCATCGTGGCCGACGACCATCCACTGTTTCGCGGCGCCCTGCGGGAAATCCTGACGGCGCTGCCGGACCCGGCCGAGATCGTCGAAGCGGCGGATTTCGACCAGGCCGCGGCGGCGCTGACGGCCAATCCGGACGCTGACCTGATGTTGCTCGATCTCAATATGCCGGGCACCAGCGGGCTGTCCGGTCTGGCATTGCTCAGGGCCGATCACCCCTCGGTTCCTATCGCGATCGTCTCCGGCAGCGAAGACGCGCCGATCGTGGCGCGGGCCCTCGATCTGGGTGCCTCGGGGTTCATCCCGAAATCGTCGAGCTTGGACACGATCCGTCAGGCGATCCTTTCGCTCCTCGCCGGCGAGGTCTTCTTGCCGCCGGACATTTCACTTGATGCCGAGCGCGACCCGGAGGTGACGCAGCTGATCCGGCGCATCCGGACACTGACGCCACAACAGACGCGGGTGTTGACCATGCTTGGCCGGGGGCTTCTCAACAAGCAGATCGCCTATGAACTCGGCATATCGGAGGCGACGATCAAGGCGCATGTCTCGGCCGTGCTCTTGAAGCTCGGCGTCGACAGTCGCACGCAGGCGGTGATCCGCCTCTCCAAACTCGGCATCGATCTGGAAGGCGGTTTCGCGGCCTGAGAGCATCTGGCCTGGCGCCAGGCTCGGCTACTCGGCTGCTTCGCGGCGATTGCTCCTGCGGCCCATCGCGGCTCGCAGGGAGGCAGGCTTCAGCGGCTTCGTCAGCACATCGACGTCCATGGCGAGGGCCTGTTCGCGCAGATCCGGCGACCGGTCCGCGGTGACGAGGATCACCGGAAGCTGCGGATCGAGCGTCCCGCGAAGCAGGCCGATGGCGTCGAGCCCGTTGCCGTCATCGAGATGGTAGTCGACGAGGGCGATATCCGGCAGGATACCTCGCTTCGAGAGCATGTCGACGGCCTCACCCGCCGAGCCGAAAGCTTCGACCTCGCAACCCCACCCGGTGAGAAGGACCCGCATCCCCTCGCGGATGGCGACCTCGTTGTCGATACACAGCACCCGCGTGCCGCCGAGCGCCAAGCCGGACCGCGCCGGTAGCAGCGGCGTTTCCGTCAGCAGAACGGGCTTAGCCTCGGCGACCGGCAGGGTGATGCGGAAGCGGGTTCCCCGCCCATGCTCCGAGGTCGCCTCGACCGGATGGTCGAGAACCCGCGCGATGCGGTCGACGATGGACAGGCCGAGGCCGAGACCGCGGGCGGTCCGGCTGCCTTCATCGAGTCGCACGAACTCCTGATAGATCGTTTCCAGCTTGTCGGCGGGGATGCCGATGCCGTTGTCGGCGATCTCGATGTCGACGCTGCCGCCGACCCGATGCCGGACTCCGACGACGACCTTGCCCGCGCGTGTGTATTTGACGGCGTTCGAGACGAGATTCTGGATCAGGCGTCGGAGCAGGTTACGGTCCGAGCGGACGGCGGCGCTGGTGCGCACGAAGCGCAGCACGATGGCCTTTTCCTCGGCGAGCGGCCGCATGTCGGTTTCGATCTGGCGTAGCAGCCGGTCGAGCGGGAAGTCCTCGACCTTGGCCTGCATTCCGCCGGCCTCGAGACGGGAAATGTCGAGTACCGCGCCGATGATCGCCTCGACGGCCTCCAGCGAGGAGCCGATATTGGCGGCGATCTCCCGGCCGGTACCGGTGTCCTGACGCTCTTGAAGCGCGGCCGCATAGAGCCGCGCAGCGTTGAGCGGTTGCAGGATGTCGTGTCCGGCGGCGGCGAGAAACCGCGTCTTGCCGAGATTGGCCGCGTCGGCCACTTGACGGGCCTTGGCGAGTTCGTTGTTGGCGTTCAGAAGTTCGCCGGTGCGCACACGGACCCGTTCCTCCAGGCTTTCGTTCATCTCGCGCAATGCCGCGGCCTGCATGACGCGCTCCGTCATGTCAGAGACGGTGGCTACCAACCCGCCCTCCGGCATCCGATTGGCGCGGAACTCCAGAACCCGCCCGGAGCGCTTCAGGCCGATCTGGCGCAAGGCGGGGGCGCGTGTCAGGCTCTCGAAGCTCACCTCGTATTCCTCGCGATCGATCTCGCCCGCGTCGAGCAGCTCGTCGAGCACGACGGTGAAGGGCGTGCCGATCTGGCCGAAATCCGGCGACAGGCCGACCAGATCGCGGAACTGGCGGTTCCAGAAGGTCAGCCGATAGTCGGAATCGAAGATCGCCAGCCCCTGGTCGACCTGATCGAGCGCGATCCGCAAGAGGTCGCGATTGTATTGCAGCGCTTCGGAGGCGTCGTCGAGGAGCCGAAGCGCCGACCGGCTGGAATCGGCGTGCCGCTGGAACAGGAGCGACAGGACCAGGCGGGAGGAGGCCGAGCCGATCGCGGAGGCCAGAAGCTGTTCGGAGAAGCGGATCGTCGCGCTGTCGGCGGTCGCGTTGGCGTCGAGCGTTCGGCCTTCCTCCTCGGCGAAGCGCGCCAGCGATCGTTCGGTGCGCTCGGCGCCGAGATAGCGCGCGATGGTCGCCGTCAGCTCGCCGACGCTGACGCCGGAGCGGGTGCGGCGCAAGCCGGCGGCCGGCCCGGCGTCCTTGGCCGCGAAGATGGCGCCCTGAATCCGCTCAAGGGGAGTCGCCGGGCGACTGAGCGAGCCGATGACGAGACAGGCGATATTGGCCAGCAGGCTGGCGAGGCAACCGAACAGCAGCGGATCGATGTCGGGTGTGGCCGCGGCCGCTGCCGCAAGGGATCCGGTGACCGCCGGCGCCTGGATCGCCGGCAGGAGCAGCGTATAGGCCCAGACCAGGATGCCGGCGATGAGCCCGGCCATGGCGCCGCGTGCATTCGCCCTCTTCCAGAACAGGCCGGCGAGGAAGGGCGGGGCGAGCTGTGCGATGGCGGCGAAGGACAGGAGCCCGATCGAGGCAAGACCGCTGCCCGTTCCGGCGAAGCGGTAATAGCCGTATCCCAGAAACACCACGACGAGAATCGCCGAGCGGCGCACGTTGAGGATCAGCCGGGTTTCGTCCTGGCGGGTGTCGATGCCGGGACCGCGGCGCTTGAGCAGCCACGGCAGGACGAGGTCGTTCGAGATCATGATCGACAGCGCGACACTGGCGACGATGACCATGGCGGTCGCCGCCGAGAGGCCGCCGATGAAGGCGACGAGCGACAGGGCGTCCTGACCCTGCGACAGGGGTAGCGACAGCACGTAGAGGTCGGCATCGACCGTGCCGCCAAGCTTGATCAGGCCGGCGGCGGCGATCGGGGCGACGAAGATGTTGATCAGAACGAGATAGAGCGGAAACAGCCAGCGGGCGCGGCGGATTTCGTCGCGGGTGCGGTTTTCCACCACGGTCATATGGAACTGCCGCGGCAGCAGCAGGATGGCCAGCGCGCTCAGGCCCATCGACGCGAGGAAGCGGCCTCCGATTTCCGAGCTGAAGGCGCTGGTCACGGCCGGGCTTGCCAGAGCGGCGCTCCAGAGTTCGCCGGGCTCGAACAGCACGAAAGTGACCCAGATCCCGATCGCCAGGAAGGCGGCGAGCTTGACGATCGATTCCATCGCCACGGCGAGGACGAGACCGTCCTGGTGCTCGGTGGCGTCGGCATGACGGGTGCCGAAAAGAATTGCGAAGATGCCGAGAACGGTCGCGACCAGCAGGGCGAGGTCGTTGAACAGCGGCGGCATCTCGGGGGTCGCGCGATAATGGGCGACCAGCGCGGCGACGCTGGTCGAAATCGCCTTGAGCTGCAGCGCGATATAGGGGACCGTGCCGATGATGGCGATCAGCGTGGCCAGGGCCGCGACCGAAGGGTTCTTGCCGTAGCGCGAGCCGATGAAGTCGGCGACGGTGGTGATGCGCTCGGCCTTGGCGTGCCGGACCAGCCGTTCGATGAAGGCCGGCGCGAGCAGGAACACGAGAATCGGACCGAGATAGATTGCCAGGAAAGACAGCCCGTCCCGCGCGGCGACGCCGACCGACCCGAAGAAGGTCCAGGAAGTGCAATAGACGGCGAGACTGAGCGCGTAGACGCCAGGCCGGCTCTGGTTTGCATGGCCGTCCGCGGCCCGCCGGTCGCCCCACCAGGCGACGGCGAACAGCAAAAGCAGATAGGCGATCGCCGTGACGACGATGATGCCACTGTTCAAATCCAGCCTCCCACGGCGGATGAGGTCCGCCGTCTGTCGGCGAACAGAACCACCGGGGCCGCCGCAAGTCCAGATATGGCGGGGAGAATGCCGCCGGTCATGCCGATTGTGTCGGCGCGGCGAGTTTGTATGATCGCGCGCAACCGCGCGACATCACGCCGTCGATATCAGGACGAAGAATGCTTCAGGAATTCAAGGAATTCGCCCTCAAGGGCAACATGGTCGATCTGGCGATCGGCATCATCATCGGGGCGGCGTTTTCCGGCCTCGTCAATTCACTGGTCAGCGACCTGTTCATGCCGCTGGTCGCGGTCCTCACAGGTGGCGTCGATTTCACCAACAAGTTCGTCGCCCTGTCCTCTGTCGTGACCGCGACGAGCCTTGAGGCCGCCCGCGAACAGGGGCCGGTCTTCGCCTATGGCAAGTTCGTGACGCTGACGATCAACTTCCTGATCGTCGCCTTCATCCTGTTCCTCGTGGTCAAGGGCATGAACCGGATGCAGCGCAAGGAAGAGGCCAAGCCTGTCGAAGTCTCCAAGGTGCCGCGTCAGGAAAAGCTGCTCGAGGAAATCCGCGATCTGATGGCGGTCGCTACCGACAGAGCGCCGCGCGCCTGAGACGCGTTCAAACATCCGTAAGTTGGGCGAAGGGATTGACGCGGCGCGCGCGAGGCGCGATGGCGAAATCCGCGAAGCTGTCGCGCCGCAATCTCCGTCCTTGAAGGCCGAACCATGAGCGATCTTACCCAGTTGCGCCGCGAAGCGGTCGCGGCACCGGAAAGCGGCATCGTCGCCGTGATCAACTATGCGCGGGAACGTGAGGGGCTGATCCCGATGTGGGCCGGCGAGGGCGATCTCGCGACGCCGGATTTCATCTGCGCCGCCGCGTCGGCGAGCTTGAGGGCTGGCGAGACGTTTTATACATGGCAGCGGGGGTTGCCGGAATTGCGCCAGGCGCTCGCCGACTACACCGCGCGGCTTTACGGACGACCCTCCTTGCCGGATCGTTTCTTCGTGACCGGTTCGGGGATGCAGGCGATTCAGATCACGCTGGCGGCGCTCGCTGGGGCCGGCGACGAAGTCGTCTGCTTCGGCCCGGCTTGGCCGAATTTCGCGGCGGCGACCGAGCTCCAGGGTGCAGTCGCGCGCGAGGTCGCGCTCGACTGGACCGAGGCGGGTTGGCAGTTGGATCTGCAGAAATTCAAGGATGCGATCGGCCCGAAGACCCGGGCAGTGTTCGTCAATACGCCGGCCAACCCGACCGGCTGGACGGCCGCCGAGGCGACATTGCGCGCCATCCTAGAAATCGCCCGTGATGCCGGTATCTTCATCATCGCCGACGAGATCTATAGCCGCTTCTACTATTCCGGCGGACGGGCGCCATCGTTTCACGATGTGATGGAGGAGGACGATCGGATCGTCTTCGTCAATTCCTTCTCAAAGAACTGGGCGATGACCGGCTGGCGGATCGGCTGGATCGAAACCAACGCCGCCTTTGGCGACATCATCGAGAACCTCATTCAATATTCGACCTCGGGCGTCGCTGCCTTCATGCAACGCGGGGCGCTCGCAGCCTTGGAACAAGGTGAGGCGTTCGTGGAAAGCCAGATCGCTCGTGCTGCCGAAGCGCGGGAGATTTTCGCCTCGCGGCTCCTGGCCACCAACCGGGTGTCGATGACGCCGCCTGACGGGGCGTTCTACGCCTTCTTCGCGATCGACGGCATCGCGGATACCCGCGCCGCGGCCTTTCGCATCGTCGACGAGGCCGGGGTGGTACTCGCGCCCGGCACCGCCTTCGGCCAATCCGGCCATCGGTTTCTCAGAGCCTGCTTCCATCGCCGGCTGGACGAGGTGGAAACTGCCGCCGACCGTCTCGTCGATTGGATCGGCCGGGCGGCGTGAGAGCCGTTGACGGTCGCACCCTCTCGCATCGCTTCGCAACGCTCGCCCTCGCCGGACTCGGCGGCCTTGCCGCCTCGGCGCTCGGTCTGCCGGTCGCCTGGCTGCTGGGACCGGTGCTCGCGGTGTCGGCGGCGAGCATCGCCGGGCTCGATACGGAACTGCCGCAGGTATTGCGCACGCTGGCGTTCTTCGTTCTTGGCGTCCAGGCCGGTTCCGGGGTGACGCCGGACGTGCTGGAGCAGATCGCCATCTGGCCGCTGTCCTTCGCCGTCCAGATGCTCGGAGTCGGCGTGGTCATCGTGCTGACCCACGCCTTCCTGCATCGCGTGCTGCACTGGGACAAGGACACCGCGCTGTTCGCTTCGCTTCCCGGCGCGCTGTCCTTCGTGCTGGCCGCCGCGTCCGAAACCCGGGCCGATCTCACCCGGATCACCATCGTCCAGAGCGTCCGGCTGCTCTTTCTGATCGGTGCCCTGACGCCGATCCTCGCCTGGCTGGAAGGCGGCGCCGACGTGGTCGCAATGGCGCGCGGTACGGAGGGGACTCTCGCCGACTACGCCTTGCTCTTCAGCCTATGCGCACTGGTTGCGTTCGCCGGTCATCTGATCCGGTTGCCTGGCGGGATGATGCTGGGCGCCCTGATCGGCAGCGGGGCGTTGCACGTCGGCGGCGTCTCGACGGTGGCGATTCCACCGGTGCTCGCGATCCCGAGCCTCGTTCTTCTCGGCACGCTGATCGGTTCGCGGCTCAAGGGGATCAATATCACGGCGTTTTCGCGACTGCTTCCGGCCGCCATAGGGTCCTTTGCGATCGGTCTGGTCGTCTCCGCGGCGGCGGCCGCTGTGGCCGTGGTGGCGCTCGGAATCGGCTTTGGAAAGGTGGCGCTCGCCTATGCGCCTGGCGCTCTGGAGGCGCTGACCGTGCTGGCATTCCAGTTCGACGTCGATCCTGCCTATGTGGCGGCCCATCATGTCGTGCGTTTCGTCAGCATCGCGATGGTGGTTCCCCTGCTCGCGAAGCGCCGCGCGCGACCGGGCGACACGGTCGCGCCCCCCATCGACGAGAAAGAACGCTTGTCAGGCGTCGATGGCAGCGAAGACCGAAGGTGAGGGCGCCGGCGCCTCGCCGCCCGGTGGTCCCCAGAAGACCACCCATGTGACGAAGTTGTCGGACATCCCCTCGAAGCGGTGCTCCGTCCCGGCCCGCACGAACAGCGCGTCGCCGGCTCTGACATGTCCGCGCTCGCCGTCCCTGACGACATCCGACTGGCCGGACGCGATGATGTAGAGCTCGTCCTGGCTGTGCGGACGCTGGCGGTCCTCGCCGCGCGGCGCGAAGATCTCGAGCGTCATGGTGCCGTGGGACAGGGCCTCGGCATGAAAGACGCCATCAGGCCATTCGGCGGTGGCCGGCAGCGGCAGCTTTCCCAGGAAATGATCGAGCGAGACTTTCATCAAAATACCCCGCAACGATGGTTGGACGAAGCCTTTTCTAGCCGGGGCTCAGCCGCCGGCTTGCGAAACGACCAGAGGCGTCACCTTCGCGGAGCGTTCGGCATGGGCCGGCCGCTCGGTCGCGAAGGGAATGCCGACGGCCTTCCATGTCTCGACCAGGGCGTCCTTCAACGTCTCGATCAGAGCGTCGGAATGCAATGGCGTCGGGGTGATCCGCAGCCGCTCGGTGCCGCGCGGCACTGTCGGGTAATTGATCGGCTGGATGTAGATTCCATGCCGCTGCAAGAGATGGTCGCTGGCCTTCTTGCACAGGTCGGGGTCGCCAACCGCCAGCGGAACGATATGCGTGTCGGACTCCATCACCGGCAGGTCGGCGCCGCGCAGCACGCTCTTGGCCTGAGCGGCCTGGCGCTGTTGCGCCTCGCGCTCGGCTTGGCTGGTCTTCAGGTGGCGGATCGAGGCGGTCGCTGCCGCCGCCAGCGCCGGCGGCAGCGCCGTGGTGAAGATGAAGCCCGGCGCGTAGGAACGCACGGCGTCGATCACCGCCTTCGTGCCGGCGATGTAGCCGCCGAGGACGCCGAAGGCCTTGGCCAGGGTTCCCTCGNGTGGTGAAGATGAAGCCCGGCGCGTAGGAACGCACGGCGTCGATCACCGCCTTCGTGCCGGCGATGTAGCCGCCGAGGACGCCGAAGGCCTTGGCCAGGGTTCCCTCGATCACGTCGATGCGCTGGGCGAGCGCGTCGCGCTCCGAGATGCCGCCGCCGCGCGGGCCGTACATGCCGACCGCATGGACCTCGTCGATATAGGTCATGGCGTTGTAGTATTCGGCGAGTTCGACGATCTTCTCGATCGGTGCGATGTCGCCGTCCATCGAATAGACACTCTCGAAGACGATCAGCTTCGGCTGCGCCGGGTCGGCGGCTTTCAGCAGCTCTTCCAGATGCTCCATATCATTGTGACGGAAGACCTGCTTCTTGGTTCCGGCCTTGCGGACCCCTTCGATCATCGAGGCGTGGTTCAACTCGTCGGAGAAGATGAGGCAGTTCGGCAGGAGCTTGGCGATGGTCGAGATCGAGGCTTCGTTGGAGACGAAGCCGGAGGTGAAGACGAGCGCCGCCTCCTTGCCGTGCAGATCGGCCAGTTCGCGCTCGAGTTCGACCAGCGGATGATTGGTGCCTGAGATGTTGCGGGTGCCGCCGGCGCCGGAGCCCATTGCCGAGACGGTCGCCGTCATCGCCGCGATCACATCGGCGTGCTGGCCCATCCCGAGATAGTCGTTGGAACACCAAACAGTGATCTCGCGAACCTTGCCGTCATGCCGCCAGAGCGCCTTCGGGAATTGCCCGGCGATCCGTTCGAGATCGGCAAACACCCGATAGCGCTTTTCGGCATGCAATGCCTCGATCGCCGACTCAAATTGGCTCTGGTAATCGATCATCGCGAACTCCTTGTCAGAACGGTTCTAAATGCGGCATGGCGCAAAGTCCACGTCCCGCCAGCATGATGCGGGAGTCCGAGGAACGTGACATTGACCAAGGTCAAGCGACCGCGCGGGTCGCCTCGAACCGTCACGAGTTCGGCTCGTCCCCCGGAGCGGAGGAGGGGCCGATTTCTGCGGCATCCGCCGGATCTCGCTCCGTGCTCTCGTCACGGCGCGCGCGGGCCTGCTCCTTGCGCCGGCGGAGATTTTCCCGCAATTGCGCCTCCAGCCGCTGCTGCCGCCTTGATTTTTGCTTGTCGCCCGCTGTACCGCCGTCGCTCATGATCCACCTCTTGCCAGCCTCATTCGATAGTGTCAGGGGCGGGGCGCCGTCAATTTCCTCTGCGTCGACTCCGATACTCCGGCGCAGTCTTGTCAGGACCATGGCCGGGTTTCGCTGCAAGAGCGGCCCCTGCGCCTCGCGGAAGCTGTGATGAAACGACTGTTCGACCTCTTCGCCAGCCTTGTCGGGCTGATCCTGCTCGGCTGGCTGGTCGGCGTCCTCGCCATTCTCGTGCGCCGCGACAGCGACGGCCCTGGCCTTTTCGCCCAGGAGCGGGTCGGTCTGCGGGGTCGAACCTTCGTCTGCTACAAGCTGCGAACCATGCATCGGGCGACCAAATCCGCCGCTTCCCACGAGACGCCCGCCGCGGCTGTGACCCCGCTGGGGCGGCGATTGCGGGCCTTCAAGCTCGACGAGCTGCCGCAATTGTGGAACGTTCTCAAGGGCGAGATGAGCTTTGTCGGGCCGCGCCCCTGCCTGCCGTCGCAGACGGTACTGATCGCCGAGCGGGAACGGCGCGGCGTCCTCGAGGTGCGGCCGGGTATCACGGGCAAGGCGCAGGTGATGGGTGTCGACATGTCCGACCCCGTTCGGCTCGCCGAGATCGATGCCACTTATGTCGCGGAGCGCAGCTTCGTCGGCGACCTCGTCCTGATCCTGCGAACCGTTACCGGCAGCGGCCGCGGCGACAGGGTCGCCCAGTGAGGGAACCGGCCGGCCCTGGTATGGTTGCCTCTGCGTCGCGCGAGCCAATTCCATTGGAGCCCATGTTGCTCTAGAACGCGCACACTCCGCCTTGCGGGGCCGCCACCTTAGGACTGTCTGCCTCATGATCGAACGCATCGGCTTTGCCGCCGAGCTCGCCGCCTACACCGACCGGCACGGACCGGTGACCATCGGTCTGGCCGGGGCCGGGCAGATGGGCACGGACATCGTCGTCCAGATCGCGCTGATGACCGGAATCCGCGTCGGCGCCGTCGCGGCGAACAGCGCCCGGCGGCCAATGCAGGCGATCGCCATGGCGGGCTACAGCGACGATCATGGCGTCGTCGCGGCTAGCGCGTCGGACATCGACCGGACGATCGAGGCCGGTCAAATCGCCGTGACCGATGATCTCGGCGCGCTGTGCGCGGCCGGCCGCATCGACGTCGTCGTCGATGCTACGGGCAGCCCGGAGGTCGGGACCTTCCTGGCGATGGAGGCGATCCGCAACGGCAAGCACATCGTGATGCTGAACGTGGAGGCCGACATCACCGTCGGCCGCCTGCTCGCCCGCAAGGCGCGGGAGGCCGGCGTGGTCTATACCGGATCGGCCGGCGACGAACCCGCCTCGACGCTGGAGCTGATCTCGTTCGCCCAGAGTCTCGGCATGGAGGTGGTTGCCGCCGGCAAGGGCAAGAACAATCCGCTGCGCCATTCCGCCATTCCCGAGGAATACGAGGAGGAGGCGCGGCAGCGGGACATGAACGCCCGCATGCTGGTGGAGTTCATCGACGGCTCGAAGACGATGGTGGAGATGACCGCCATCGCCAATTGCACCGGCCTCAAGCCGGACGTGCCGGGCATGCACGGCCCGGAAGCGACGGGTGACAATCTTGGCCAGGTGCTGTGCACGGCCGAGGATGGCGGCATCCTGTCGAAGACCGGATGCGTCGACTACACGATCGGCAAGGGGGTCGCGCCCGGCGTCTTCTGTGTCGTGAAGCCGCGCCACCCCCGCGCGATCGAGCGGATGGCGGATCTGAAGGTCGGCCCGGGCCCGTGCTTTGCGTTGATCCGGCCGTTTCATCTGACCAGTCTGGAGACGCCGTTGTCGGCGGCCCGCGCCGTGATGTATCGCCGTCCGGACATGGTGCCCGTGGATCGGCCGGTGGCCGAATGCGGCGCCATCGCCAAGCGCGATCTGAAGCCGGGCGAGATGCTGGGGCGGATCGGCGAGGCCGACTATCGTGGCTATGCGATGACCTGGGACGACGCGCGCGCCAGGCGGGCCTTGCCGCTCGGCCTGGTCGAGAAGGCGACGGTGGCGCGGCCGGTGAAAGCCGGGGAGCTTGTCACCCACGACAATTGCGCGCCCGACGACAGCCTGCTCGTCACAAGGATGCGGGCCGAACTCGACGCGGCCGACGGCCGGTTCGCCGACTAAATATCCAGATTGCGCCGGGCCGTTCGATCCGGGTCAAGAGGCGTCCGGCCTGTCCCCCGCCATCGTCGAGCGGATCGCGATATCGAGACCTTTCGCCAGGATCTGGCGCTCGTTCTCGCTCAGGGGCTCGAGCGCTGCCGCGATGGACTGCAGCGGGTCCTTCTTCAAAAGGACGACGCCCCGATCGGTCAGTTCCAGCTGTTCGGCGCGGCCGCGTCCGATCGTGCCCAGCTTGGCGAGATAGCCCTTGGTGATCAGGGTGCGGACGGTGCGCGCGACGGCACCCGACGCGAGGCCCTGGAAGCGGGCGAGATCGATCGCCGTGCGCAAGTGCGGCGGTGCCGACTGGACATAGCGCAGCGCCACCCACTGGGCCGGAAACAGCTGCGAGGTATAGCCCTGCGAGTGCAGCCGGCGCGCGATCTGTTCGAGCAGTCCGGCCAAATCGGCAGTGGAAACCGGGTCCGTGTCCAAAAATTCGCGCCATCGTCGTTGAATTACGCCTGCGTCTTATCGCGGAAGCGCAGGAATGTTCAATCTGATGCCGTCCGGAATGGGCGGGCGTCGGCGCGATCTTGCCGGAAAAGCGCCAAGAACCCGCCCAAGAGATGAACGACCCGTTAATCGGGACAATCAAAGGCTTTTGAAGCAGGCTGTTGCGAAGCTCCGACGCTCACGCAGCTGAGGGATGCAGGCTCGCCCAACGCGGCTGGGCATCGACGGCGTGGGTCAGCAAGGCGGCCAGCTTGAGAACAAAGCCGTCGGCATAGCGCGGTCCGATGATCTGCACGCCGATCGGCAGCCCGGTTCCGGTAAACCCACCATTGACGCTGATTGCCGGCTGCTCGCCGACATTCCACGGCAGAGTGAAGGCGATGTGCTCGAACGGCCGGGCGGGATCGTCGATCGGCGAGGCCGCTTCGGCCGGCCAGGATACCTGCGGGTTGACCGGCGAAAGAATGGCGTCGAACCGGGCGAAGGGCGCCGCGGCGGCCGCCTTGATCGCCTGGATCTGGTCGAAGGCCTCGGCGACATCGGTGCCGGAAAGGACCGCCGCGCCGGCCGCCCATTCCCGGATATAGGGCAGCACCATCGCGCCTTTGTCGTCGGGCAGGGCCGACATCGTCGCCCAAAACCGGGCGCGAAAGAAATGGTCGAAACCGTCCAGCATGGCGCGGGTGAGGATTCCCGGTATCGGTTCGATGACGGCGCCAGCCTCTTCCAGGGCGCGCGTGCAATCGGCGAGCGCCGTCGAGACGTCCGGACCGACGGGGAGGCCGCATCCAGCCTCCGCCATGACCCCGATCCGCAGCCCCTTCGGGTCGAGCGTGAAGTCGCTCCAGTCGATCGTCGACGGCGGCAGGCCTGTCGGATCGCGGACGTCCGGCCGCGATAGCGTCGCCATCATCAGCGCTGCGTCGGCAACGGTCCGGGTCATCGGTCCGGCGACGCGGCCGATATAGGTTGGATCGATCGGCACGCGGCCGTAGCTCGGCTTGAAGCCCACCGTTCCGGTGAGGCCGGCGGGAATGCGGATCGAGCCGCCGATGTCGGTGCCCAGATGCAGCGGCCCGAAGCCGGCCGCCGCCGCCGCGCCGGCGCCGGCGCTGGAGCCGCCGGGGTTGAACCGGATGTCCCAGGGATTGCGCGACAGTTTGTGGAAGCTCGACAGGCCCGACGACAGCATGCCGTAATCGGGGCAGGTGGTCTTGGCGAAGATGATCGCGCCGTCCTCGCGCAGCCGCGCGGCCGGCGGTGCGTCTTCAGGCGCGGGAACGAGCGTGGTCGCGGCGGTGCCGTTGGGCATTGGGGTGCCCTCTGTCGCGATCAGTTCCTTGATCGTCACCGGCACGCCGTCGAGCGGACCTTTCGGCGCGCCCTTGGCCCAGCGCTGTGTGGCTGCCGCCGCGTCCGCCCGGGCGCTCTCAGGATCGTAGGCCCAAAGCGCCGCGATCGACGGCTCCCAGATCGCGATGCGGCGTTCGACGTCGGCCCAGACCTCCGTTGGGGACGTTCCGCGGCTGCGGAACATGGCGAGAAGGTCGCTGGCCGGAATGTCGCTGAGATCCGTCATGGGGAAAAGCTCATGGTCTGCGCGCAAGGCGGTTCGCCAGAAGACTCCGCTCCGGGAAAAGCATTACCGGCCGCGGCGTCGAGAGTTTTTGCCGGCCCTTGCATCGGGCGTTGCCATTTCGGTTGAAAATTTGGAGTGGCGCAAGCGCGCTTCGCGATGTTGTCGGTGTGTCCCTCAAGCGGGCAAGCGCAGCCAGTAGATTCTGAGCGGTTGGGCGAGGATGTTGGCGCCATCTTGCTGTGCTGCCTTCGCCGCGAACAGGCGCTCGACCTCGCCGCGCTTGGCTTCGACCGTCGCCGCGCGGGTCGGATCGACGGACACCACCCGGCGGATAAACGCATCCACGTTGGCAAAGCGTTCCTTGCGCTCGAAGACGACGTTGCCGCGCAGCTCGAACCGGCCATCCCGGCAGGCATCCGCCACCGCGCGGTTCGCCGCCTCGCGAATGTCGGTCTCGTCATCGATCGGGCGCACCGCCTCGAAGAACGGACCTTCGGCGAGCGGCTCGACGACGAGAACGGTGCCGCCTGCCCGCGTGACGCGCGCGGCCTCGCCGAGCGCATCGAGCATCCGGGCCTTGGGCACATGATGCAGGGAATTGAGGAATACGGCGGCGTCGAAGCTGTGGTCCGCGAAGGGCAGTTTCTCACCGGGGGCCACCGCGAAGTCGGCCTCGGGCGCAGCCGTTCGGGCCGCTTCGATCGCCGCCTCGCCAGGGTCGATGCCAGTGACGCGAAAGCCACGCGCCGTCAGAGCTTTGGCAAGGCCGCCATGGCCGCAGCCGATGTCGACGACGGTGGTTGCGCCGTCCATGGCCAGCGTTTCGGCGATGACAGCGGCGGTATCGCCGGCCGCGAAGGCTGCGTTGAGTGCGGTGGGTGGTTGCATGGCGGATCCCTTCGGCGTGGGTGAGAGCGCTTACCGTCTCCCGGTCGCTCGGATGGACAGCCGCCCCCGACAGGGCGAGGGGCGGCATCCGATGGTCCGTCTCAGGCGGTTTCGGCGTAGTTCGACGGGAACAAGGCGCGCAGCGCGGCTTCGTCGCGCTCCGACTTGAAGGAGACGTCCTTGGCGATCTGCCGCGCCTCGGCGACGGCCGGGCGCGCGTTGACGCTATCGAACCAGCGCTTGAGGTTTGGATAGGCGACGAGTCCATTTTCGCCGAGCACGTTGGCGACCCGGTCGATCCAGCCCCAAGCGGCGATGTCGACGATGGTGTAGCTGTCACCGACAAAGAATTCCCGGCCGGCCAGGTGGTCGTCCAGCACCTTGTAATGGCGCTGCGCCTCGCGCGTGTAGCGGTTCTCCGCATAATCGGACTTGCCCTTGGCCGCCGTGCGGAAATGCACCGACTGACCCGAATACGGACCGAGGCCGGTGGCGACGAACATCAGCCAGGACAACAGCTCACCCCGGTCCTCCGGCTTGCCGCCGAATTGGCCATGCTTGTCGGCGAGATAGAGCAGGATGGCGTTGGAATCGAACACCCGCTTGCCGTTATCCTCGATCGCCGGCAGCTTGCCGTTGGGGTTGATCGCGCGGAAGGCCGGCTGGTGCTGTTCACCCTTCAGCGTGTCGACCGGCACCAGTTCGTAATCGAGACCGGCCTCTTTCAGGAACAGCGCGATCTTCATCGAGTTCGGCGTCGGGTGGAAGTGGAATTTCAGCATTGGATCTCCTGTATCGCGATCTGAGCGAATATCGTGACGTGACGGCGTTTCGACACCATTCGGGGCGGTGAGGCAAGCGGATCGGCCGCGACCCCGGAGGCCGCTGAACGGTTTGACGACGGCGCGGCGCCATGTTCAGCCTTCGCCAGGCTGGGTTGGCGGAGCCCCACGACAAGGACGACGATCCGTTCACGATGATCGCGCCGCCGCGGCAGGGGTCGCTTTATCCGCGTCGCGTTCTCCTGTAACGGCTGAAACGTTGTCATTCGCAACGGCAGACCCTCTTGGAGGGCAGGGCAGCGTATCCGCCTCGACGCGGCGCGAATGAGAGGAGCCGAAGATGATTGCGACCGACATCGCGACGCGCGTCTGGAACCATACCTTCAAGCTCGACACGATCGTGCGCAGCCTGCTCGATACGGATTTCTACAAGCTGCTCATGCTGCAGATGATCCACGGGCTGCATCCGGATGTCGCGGCGACGTTCGCGCTGAACAACCGCAGCAAGCACGTGCGTCTCGCCGAGGTGATCGACGAGGGGGAACTGCGCGAGCATCTCGACCATACCCGCTCGCTCTCCTTCACCAAGCGCGAGATGATCTGGCTGGCCGGTAATACCTTCTACGGCACGCGACAGATATTCCGCCCGAAATTTCTCGAGTGGCTGGAGGATTTCCGGCTGCCCGAATACGAACTGCGCCGGGTCGACGGCCAGTTCGAGCTGTATTTCCATGGGCCCTGGACCCACACGATGATGTGGGAGATTCCGGCGCTGGCGATCATCAATGAACTGCGCTCGCGCGCTGCGATGAAGGATTTCAAGCGCTTCGAGCTCGACGTCCTCTATGCCCGCGCCAAAGCCAAGATGTGGCAGAAGGTCGAGCAATTGCAGGCGCTCCCCGATCTGCGCATCTCCGATTTCGGTACCCGCCGCCGGCATTCCTTCCTGTGGCAGCGCTGGTGCGTGGAAGCGCTGAAGGAAGGTCTGGGCGACCGGCTGATCGGCTCCTCCAACGTGCTCTTGGCCATGGAAACCGATCTGGAAGCGATCGGCACCAACGCCCACGAGCTGCCGATGGTGCTGGCGGCGCTCGCCGACAGCGACGAGGAACTGCGCCGGGCGCCCTACGACGTCTTGAAAGAGTGGCAGAGCTATTACGGCGGCAATCTCCTGATCGTCCTGCCCGACACCTTCGGCACTCCGGCCTTTCTGAAGAACGCGCCGGCCTGGCTCGCGGAGTGGACCGGCTTGCGGCCCGACTCCGCCCCGCCGATCGAGGGCGGTGAGGAAATCATCGCCTGGTGGAAGCAAATGGGCGAGGACCCGCGCGAGAAGCTGCTGGTGTTTTCCGACGGTATGGATTCCGACACGATCGAGCGGACCTACCGGCATTTCGAGGGCCGGGTGCGCATGAGCTTCGGCTGGGGCACCAATCTGACCAACGATTTCCGCGGCACGGCGCCGGAGCCGATGAGCGGCCTCGACCCGATCTCGCTCGTCTGCAAGGTGGTCTCGGCGAATGGCCGGCCGGCGGTAAAGCTGTCGGACAACGCCGCCAAGGCCAGCGGCGAACCCTCCGCAATCGCCCGCTATCGCCGGGTGTTTGGCGAGGCCGCCTATGCGGAGCGCGCACTGGCGGTGTGAGGGCCTTGTTCGTCAATCGCCGATGGCGACACCCTCGCGGCGTGGGTCGGCGCCGCCCATCCGGCCGTCCGGGCCGATGACGATGCCGTGCAGGCCGGAGGTGAGTTCGCGCGCCTCGACCTCGAAGCCGAGATCGCGCAGCGGCTGGGCGAGGGCCTCGGCGGAAGTGCCTTCCTCCACATCGAACGTGCCGAAACGATTGACCAGATGCGGCATCGCGACCGCTTCCTGAACGTCCATGTCCCAGTCGATCAGTCCGATCAGTGCCTGGGCGACATAGCCGATGATGCGGCTGCCGCCCGGCGAGCCGATGGCGATGACCGGCTTGCCGTCCCGCATGACGATGATCGGCGCCATCGACGAGCGCGGCCGCTTGCCCGGCGCCACGGCATTGGCGATCGGCCGGCCATCCTCATCATGGGTCTCGAAGGAAAAGTCGGTGAGCTCGTTGTTGAGCAGAAACCCGCCGGTCATCAGCCGCGAGCCGAAGCCGTTCTCGATCGTCGTGGTCATCGAGACGACGTTGCCGGCGGCGTCGACGATCGAAAAGTGACTGGTCGAGGGCAGTTCGATCGCCGTGTCGTCGCCCATCAGCATCGCGTGGTCCCAGGGCGGCGAGCCGGGTTCGACTTCATCCTTCGACAACGCGCTTTCGCCCGACAGCCGCCTAGACCGGTCGTTCAGATACGCTTCGTCCAGAAGCCCCTTGAGCGGCATCGGCACGAAGTCGATGTCGGCCATGTAGCGGCCACGATCGGCGAAGGCGAGGCGCGAGGCATCGCCGATGAGGCGCCAGGCCTCGGGGCTCGTCGGGCCGAGCGCTGCGATGTCGAACGGTTCGATCAGGCCGAGGATCTGGCCGACGGTGAGTGCGCCGGAGGAGGGCGGACCCATGCCGCAGACATCGTATTGGCGATAGTCGACGCAGACTGGTGCGCGCTCGACCACCCGATAGGCGGCGAGGTCGGCCAGAGCGAGCTTGCCGGGATTGTCTGTCGCGTTCTGCACGGTCTCGACGATAGCTTGCGCGATCGGACCTTCGTAGAAGCCCTCCGCGCCCTTCTCGGCGATGGTCTCAAGAGTTTCCGCATAGGCCTCGTTTTTCAGCAGCGTGCCGACCGACAGCGGTTCGCCGTCGGTGCCGAAGAAGTAGTCGCGGGTCGCCGCAAAGCGGCCGAGGCGCTCCTTGTCCTCGGCGACGAGGTCGTTGAGGCGTTGCGAGACCTCAAAGCCGTTGCGTGCGAGGTCGATTGCCGGCTGGACGACATCCTTCCATGGCAGTTTGCCGTAGCGCTCGTGCGTGTCGAAGATCAGTTTCACCGTTCCCGGCGTGCCGACCGAGCGGCCGCCGACGACCGCGTCGTAGAATTTCAGCGGCTGGCCGGCATCGTCGAGAAACAGCTTCGGCGTCGCGGCGGCGGGCGCGGTCTCGCGGCCGTCGAAACTGGTGAGATTGCCTGCGCCGGCGTCAAAATAGACCAGGAAGGCGCCGCCGCCGAGACCCGACGATTGCGGCTCGACCAGACCGAGGACGAGCTGGACGGTGACCATCGCGTCGATGGCGCTGCCGCCCTGGCGCAGGATGTCCAGTCCGGCCTCGGCGGCGAGCGGATTGGCGGCGGCCACCATCTGCTTGTCGGCCCTGACCAGTGTCCTTGCGCCGGCCTCGGACGCGATTTCCGGCTGGATCGCGTCGGTGGCCTGCTCCTGGGCAAAGGCAAATGACGGGAAAAAGAGGCTGAGCCAGAGCAGGGCGGCAAGGGGTATCCTGGACATCAGCGCATCCTCTCCTGGCTGATCGGGGCCGAGCCTAGGCCAGTCGCGCGGCGGTGCAAAGCCCGGGCCGGACGCTTCGGTCGCGAGCCCCGCCGAACTTGCGATCATCTTCATCGTCCGATGCTCGCACGGGGCCGGTTATTCCGTTGGCTCAGTCTATTTGGTCGACGGCAGAATGCTGAAGACTGTGCACTCTCGGGGCTATCTTGAGCTCCTGTGAAACTCCTTGATATAATGAATAAATGTCGCTACATAAAATAACGTGAGGATCACCTGCGATCCCGCGAAGCGCGAGACGACGTTGCGCGAACGCGGTCTCGATTTCATGCAGGCCGAGCGGGTGTTCGCGGGCCGCACGCTGACGCTCAAGGATGATCGCCGAGATTACGGCGAGACCCGGTTTCAGACCTACGGCGTTCTCGACGGCCGGGTCGTCATGGTCGTTTGGACACCGCGGGAAGACGTCCGCCACGTCATATCCATGAGGCACTGCCATGACCGTGAAGCCCAAAAAATCCGTCGTCGCCTGGGTTGATCAGGACGATGCACCGGCGTGGACGGACGCCATGTTCGACCGGGCCGAACTGGCCGAAGGCGGCAAGGTCATTCGGCCCGCAACCGGCACCGTTGCGCGGGGGCGTGGCCGGCCGCCTTCCGAAAACCCCAAGACACGGCTGACGCTCAGGCTCGACGCCGAGATCGTTCGGCATTTCCGCGCCACCGGTCCCGGCTGGCAGTCGCGGATCAACGATGCCTTGAAGGAACTGGTCCGGCGGGGATAGCGGGCGCCTCATCGGGCGCGCGACAGCCCCTACAGCCCCCGTAACCCGCCCTGTTCCGCCAACACCTCCAAATGATGATCCGCATCCCCAAAGGCGAGATCGATCATCGCCGTGCGCTTGAAGTGGTGGGCGACCTCGTATTCCATCGTCACGCCGACGCCGCCATGCAGCTGCACCGCGTTCCGGCCGATAAACGTCGCCGAGCGGCCGATCTGCACCTTCGCTGCTGAAATGGCCTCGCGCCGCGTTTCAGCGTCCGGCTCTGCGGCGTTCATGGTGGCGTAGAGCATCATCGAGCGGGCTTGTTCCAGCGCCATGTACATTTCGGCGCCGCGATGCTGGAGCACCTGGAAATCGCCGATCGGCACGCCGAACTGCTTGCGCTCCTTGAGATAGGCGATGGTCAGTTCGTGCATCCGCGCCATCGAGCCGACCGCTTCGGCCGAGAGCGCGGCGATGGTCTCGTCGACGACGCGTGCGATCGCCGGAAAGGCGCCCGCCGGATCGCCAAGGACATGGGAGGCCGGGACCGACACGGCCTCGAAGCTCAGCTCCGCCGCGCGCATGCCGTCCTGGGTCGGATAGCCCCGGCGCGACAGGCCGCTCGCCCCGGCCGGAACATAGAACAGGCCGATGCCGGCCTCCTCGCCGGGCGCGCCGCTGGTGCGGGCGGTGACGATGAAGCCGTCGGCGCTGTCGCCGGAGAGCACCAGCGTCTTTTCGCCGGAGAGCTTGAAGCCGTCCCCGTCAGGCGTGGCCTTCAGCGCGATGAAGGCGGGATCATAGCGCGAATTCCGCTCGGCCCATGCGAAGGCGAGGCGGATCGAGCCGTCGGCAAGGCCCGGCACCCACGCGGCGCGCTGTTCGGCACTGGCGGCATGGCGGATAGCGCCGCCGGCCATGACGATCGAGGCCAGATAGGGCTCGACGACGAGGCCGCGGCCGAAGGCCTCCATGACGATCATCGTCTCGACCGGCCCACCACCGAAGCCGCCGTCCTCCTCGGCGAAGGGCACCGCCGTCAGGCCGAGCTCGGCGAAGGCTGCCCACATGTCGCGGCTGAAGCCGGGCTCCTCGGCGCGGTATTTGTTGCGCTGCTCGAAGCCGTAGTTGTCAAAGATCAGCCGCTCGACCGAGTCCTTGATCATGGCCTGTTCGTCGGAGAGGTCGAAATCCATGCGGTTGTGTCCTGCGTGAAAGGCTGGGGCGCGGCCGGTCGTGCCGGGGGCGAGTTCAGAGGCCGAGGATCGCCTTGGCGATGATGTTCTTCTGGATCTCGTTGGAGCCGCCGTAGATCGACACCTTGCGGTAGTTGAAATAGCCGGGCGCCAGCGGCGCGGCGTAGTCCGGCCCGACCGGCGGCTCGTTTCGCCCCTCTTCGCGCGACGGCTCGTAGGGCAGGGCGTAGGGGCCGATCGCCTCCATCAACAGCTCGGTGGTCGCCTGCTGCAGCTCCGAGCCCTTGATCTTGAGGATCGAGGAGGCCGGGTCCGGCTTGCCGTGGGCGCGCTTGGCCTCGGCCGACAGCACCCGCAGCTGGGTCATTTCCAGCGCCTTCAACTCGATTTCCACCGCCGCGACCTTCTCGCGGAAGCGGCGGTTCTCCCAGACCGGTACGGAGCCGGCGAACTCCATCCTGGCGATTTCCTTGAGGCGGCGGATGCGCTCCTTGGAGGCGCCGACGCGGGCGATGCCGACCCTTTCGTGGCCGAGCAGGAATTTTGCGTAGTCCCAGCCCCTGTTTTCCTCGCCGACCAGATTGTCGACCGGCACGCGCACATCGTCGAAGAACACCTCGTTGACCTCGTGGCCGCCGTCGATGGTCTGGATCGGGCGGACGGTGACGCCCGGCGTCGTCATGTCGATCAACAGGAAGGAGATGCCCATCTGCTTCTTCGGCGCGGTTGGGTCAGTGCGCACCAGGCAGAAGATCCAGTCGGCATATTGGCCGAGCGTCGTCCAGGTCTTCTGGCCGTTGACGACGTAATGGTCGCCATCCTTCTCGGCTTTCGTGGTCAGGCCGGCGAGATCGGAGCCGGCGCCCGGCTCGGAAAAGCCCTGGCACCACCAGTCGTCGAGATTGGCGATGCGCGGCAGGAATTTGGCCTTCTGCGCGTCGTTGCCGAAGGTGTAGATGACCGGGCCGACCATGTTGTGGCCGAAGGGCAGCATCTGCGGGGCGGGCGCCTGCTGCAGTTCGTCCTGGAAGATGTACTGCTGGACCGGCGACCAGCCGGTGCCGCCGAACGCTTCCTGCCAGTGTGGCACCGACCAGCCCTTGTCGTTGAGAATGCGGGTCCAGCGCACCATCGCGTCCTTGCCGACCGAGCGGCCATCGTGCAGCGCGGCGGTGACGTCCTCCGGCACATGATCACGGATGAAGGCGCGGACCTCGTCGCGGAACGCCGTCTCTTCCTCGGTGAATCGCAGATCCATGGGCTTGGTCCTTCGTTCCGGCCGCGACGGCGCGCGGGCAATGCGCGGATCGCGAAAAACCACGGTCCGCCATTTGCCTCAGATGTGACGCCGCCCTAGCGTGGTGTCAACGCGATCCGGCCACCCATGCGGCCCGGATAACCGCCGGCCTTTGCTGCGCCGGGATCGCTGCAATTGCGAATGGATACGCTCGACATGCTCCTGATCAACGACGCGGCAACGCTGGACAATGACGGCGCCATCGCCCTTCTGATGCTGCACAACCCGCCGGTGAACGCGTTGTCGCAAGTGCTGCGCGAGGGCATCGCGGCGGGCATTGAAGCGGCCGTCGCCGACGATGCGGTCAAGGCCATCGTGCTGATCTGCGAGGGCCGGACCTTTATCGCCGGGGCCGACATCAAGGAGTTCGGCAAGCCGATGGAAGGCCCGTCGCTGCGCGAGCTGGAGGACATCGTCGAGAACTGTCCCAAGCCGGTGATCGCGGCGCTGCACGGCACGGCGCTCGGCGGCGGGCTGGAACTGGCGCTCGCCTGCCACTACCGCATCGCGCTCCCTTCGGCGAAACTCGGCCTGCCGGAGATCAAGCTCGGCATCATTCCCGGCGCGGGCGGCACCCAGCGGTTGCCGCGGATGATCGGCTTGAAACGCGGGCTCGACATGATCCTCACCGGCACCCCGGTGGGCGCGGCGACGGCGCAAATGCTCGGTATCGTCGATGAACTGGCCGTTGGCGAATTGCGCGCCGAGGCGGTGCGGTTCGCGAACGACATCCTCCGGGAGGGACGGCCGCTGCGCAAGGTCAGCGAGGAAGACGACCGGCTGGCGCGCGAGGACATCGAGGCGGCCATCGCTGAAGCCCGCGCCGCCCACGGCCGCAAGATGAGGGGCTTCGACAGTTTCGACGAGGCGCTGGAGGCGGTCGCCAACGCGGCGCGGCTGCCCTTCGCGGAGGGCATGGCGCGCGAGAGCGACATCTTCGCCGAGCTGCTCGGCGGCATCCAATCGAAGGCGCAGCGCTATGTCTTCGGCGCAACACGGGCGGCCGCCAAGATCCCCGATATTGCGGCCGATATGCCGACCCGGCCGATCCGCACCGTCGGCATCATCGGCGCCGGCACGATGGGCGGCGGTATCGCCATGAATTTCCTCTCGGCCGGCATCCCGGTAACCATCGTCGAGGCCAAGCCGGAGGCGCTGGAGCGCGGCACCGGCATCATGCGGACAAACTACGAGGCTTCCGCGAAAAGGGGCCGCATCCGCCCGGAAGACGTCGACAAGGCGATGGGCCTGCTCTCGCCGTCGCTGGACATGTCCGATCTCGCCGATTGCGACCTGATCATCGAGGCGGCGTTCGAGGAGATGGCGGTGAAGAAGGACATCTTCGCCAGGCTCGACGGCATCGCCAAGAAGGGCGCGATTCTCGCCTCCAACACCTCCTATCTCGATATCGACGCAATCGCCTCGAGCACCAAGCGGCCCGAGGACGTCATCGGCCTGCATTTCTTCTCGCCGGCCAACATCATGAAGCTGCTGGAGGTGGTGCGCGGCGAGAAGACCGCGACGGACGTGATCGCCACGGCGATGAAGCTGGCCCGCGACATCGGCAAGACGGCGGTGCTGGTCGGCGTCTGCCACGGTTTCGTCGGCAACCGCATGCTCAACGCTCGCCAACGCGAGGCGAACAAGCTCATCCTGGAAGGCGCGATGCCCTGGGACGTCGACAGGGTGCTGACCGATTTCGGTCTGCCGATGGGGCCGTTCCGGATGGCCGACCTCGCCGGCCTCGACCTTGGCTGGAACCGCGAAACCTCGAAGGGCGAGACCATTCGCGAGCAGCTGTGCGAGGCGGACCGGCGCGGCCAGAAGACCGGCGCGGGCTTTTACGACTACGACGACAAGCGCAAAGGCTCGCCATCCAGGCTGGTGGAGAAAATGATTCGCGCCAAGTCGCGCGAGGAGGGCATCAAACGCCGGAATATCTCCGACGACGAAATCCTCGAAAGGCTGGTCTATCCAATGATCAACGAGGGCGCGAAGATCCTCGACGAGGGCATCGCGCTCAGGGCATCGGACATCGATGTGGTCTGGATCAACGGCTATGGCTGGCCGGTTTATCGCGGCGGACCGATGTTCTTCGCCGACACGATCGGGCCGGAGGTGGTTCTGGCGAAGATGCGCGAACTGGAGGAGCGGATGGGCGCGGATTTTACACCCGCGCCGCTGCTGGAGCGGATCGTCGAAGAGGGGCGGAGCTTTACCGGCTCGGCCTGAACGGCCCCCGGTCTTTCGATCGCGGGACTTTTTCCCGTATCCGCTTGGCGGGGAGCCGAAAGTCCACGGACCCCTTCACCTGGCCGGGATGCCGTCATACTCATGGGAAAATGGCGAGAACGGCAGGAGGGAGGACATGATGGCCAACAGCCGCTCACGCATCAGGTGGATCGCCGCGATGGTCGTGTCCGCCCTGCTTCTGCCTGCCGGATATGCCAGCGCTCAATCGGCGCTTCCGCCGGACAGGATTGTCGGCCCCGCCGGCGCGTTCAAGATCCCGACGACCGGCAGCGTGCCGAATGCCGCCACAGCCGACTATCCGACCGACGTGACGGCCGACTACGTGTTCGGCTGCATGGCGAGCAACGGCAACACGCGCACCGCGCTGGAGCAATGCTCCTGCTCCTTCGATGTCGTCGCCTCGCTGCTTCGCTATGAGCGCTACGTCGAAGCCTCGACATTCCTGTCGATGGGGCAGGTGACGGGGGAAAAGGGCGTCCTCTTCCGCACCAGCGCCGAGGCCAAGTCGGCCATCGGCGATCTCAGGCGGGCCCAGGCCGAAGCGGAAATCCGCTGCTTCGATTGAGAACGCCGCGCGCGGCCGCCATCATACCGTCAGCCGCGTGGGCTCGCGCACGCCCTGGCTGGGGCAGACCTCAGGACTGTTCGGGGACAAAGGTCTTTTCGAAGACCTTGCCCTCGGTGTCCGTGGCCTTGGCGTGGAACGGCACCGACAGATCGCCGCGATAGTTGAAGCGGAAGCTCGGATCCTCGGAAATCGAAATTCCGCCGGTCATCGAGAACAAGCGCTCGCCGCCCCGGTCGACCGCGAGATCGGTGATGAAATGCGCCGGGATATAGAGAAGCGTCACCTGATCCTTCTGCAACCCGGAATTGTTCGGATGCCGGATCATCAGCTGCGCTTCATGCGTCGCCGTGCCGCCGATATCCGCCGCGGCGAAGGCCCGCAGCTTCATCTGGCCCATCTGCTTTGCGGCGACTTCCGCGTCCTTCGCCGCCGGGGCGGCGCAGCCGCCGGCCGCCTTAACGTATTGCTTGGTGACGTAAAGCGTGCCGTCGGCCGCTTCGGCGATCGCGTGGATAACGGTGTAGGCGTTGACCCTGACACGGGTCGACAATTCGGTGAGGCCGGCGCCTTCGGCGATGTCGAAGGTGGCGGCCACTGGGGCGGGATTCTCGTCGATGACCAGCGTCACCTTGCGAATGTTCATGGCCGGATCGAGCGTCAGCTTGATCGGCACGATCGCCGGGTCAGTGGCGCGGCTTGGCGCTTCCAGCATGATCGCATCGGTGCCCTCGACCAGCTGTCGGTCACCGAACAGATCGCCCTTCAGGCCGGGCCAGGCGGATTCCATGGCGGCGGCCGCCGCTTCGGCGGGCGAGAGCGTCGATTGGGCGAACGCGGCGGGGCCAGAGAGCGTCAAAGCGGAAACGGCGAAAACGGCGAGCGAAAGAACGCTGGCCAGCGAGGTCCGCCGACGGGACCCGTGCGTCGCCTGGCGGTGCGGCCCAGCATGAGCGTCCAGCATGACAATCTCCCAATTTTCGTCGCGAGTGCCCGTTCGCTCCTCAGCTAATGTGACGGCATTGCCATGCGAGGACAAGGGAGGGCCGTCTCAACTCGCCTTGATCGATTCGCCTTGATCGCTTTGGAGAGCCGGACAGAAGCCGCGCCTTGCGCGGGGTCATTCCCATTCAAGTTCGGCGAAGGCGGCCGTGGCGTTGCGGGCGTTGAAGGCGTCGAAGACTTGCCATTTGCCGGCCTCGCTCCGGCCGGCGGTCTTGACTGCGTCGGCGAGTGGAACGCCATCGGCGATCGTCTGGCGGAGATCGGATGCGAGCCTTTCAAGATAGGCCGTCTGTGGCGCGAGCGCCTGCGGCCATGGCGCGCTGGCCGGCCCGTGGCCGGGTACGACGCGGCTTGCCGGAAGCGCCGCGAGCTCCGGCGTCTGGGCTAGCCAGCCCTTGATGCTGCCGTCGATCGCCGGCACATGCTTCATGAAGACGAGATCGCCGGCAAACAGCGTTCCGGTTGCCGCGTCGAGGACAGTCAGATCGTTGTCCGTATGGGCGGTGCCCCAGGCCGTCAGCGTCAGCTTGCGATTGCCGAGATCGATGATGCGCTCGTCCTCTACGGTCTCGTCCGGAAGTGTGACCGTGACCTCGTCGGCGAGCGCCGGGCCGAGCTGTTCGCGCATCGACTGCTTGTAGAAATCCGCCCGTGCGGCGAGCGCGGCGGGCAGCTTGCGATGTCCGATCAACGTCGCGCCGGCCTCCTTGAACACCTGGTTCCCGAAGATGTGATCGGGATGCATATGGGTGTTGACGAGGTAGCGGACCGGCTTGTCGGTGACCGCACGGATCGCCTGCAAGGCCGAGCGGGCGACCGCGACGCTGCCGCCACTGTCGATCACCGCCACGGCGTCGTCGCCGATCACGACACCGATATTGGCGATGTCGCCCTGGTTTTGAGGGCTGGTCTCCTCGACCAGACCGGCGTGGACGTAGATTCCGGGGACGATCTCCTCCAACGCCAGTGGCGCGGCAAATGCGGCGGTGGCGGCAGCCGAGGCGGCGAGGGCAACCAAGGTCGCCGTCGCGCAGCGCCGGAGGAATGTGAGACAGGTCGACATTGTTCCATCAGACATGCCCGCGCGCTGCGGGGCAAGACCACCGGCGGTTCCACGGCACGTGATCCATCCTGCGGCGATTCGACACGATCACAGGCGTACCGTCTCGCCCGAAGACGCCGCAGACCGGCGACGGGGATGTGGCTTGGTGACGCGGTGCCATTGCCTGGAGAGCCGACGGACAGTTTTCCTGCCGTCGGCCCAGTGGCGCGCGCGCTGCCGCATCAGCCGCCGGACAAGCAAATCTCATGCAAGCCGCTAAGTATTAAGGAGGTTCCCGGGGGCTGTGTGAACCGCACCCGCCCTACCGAATGATGGTATATTGCGACGCACCCTAAAAATGCTGCGACGCACATAGGAAAAGTGCCATTCGGAGCTTGCGCAGGAAAAATTCCCGAACTAGCATCGCCTCATGGTTTCCGGCTTCAAGGTCGCAGTGTTGGGAGCGCTGCGAATCCTCGAAGGCCACGGTAGGTGTCGATCAACGGTGCCCACCAAGACCCCTATTGGCGGTCGTGACACGCTGCCGGAAACCTTCCCCCAGACTATCGTTGGCTCAACGTTCGTCGGCAATCCTGCCGTCACGCGTCACCGCTACAGTTCCTTGGGAGGACACAGATGTTCAAGACAATCACGAAGGCCGCACTGGCATCCAGCCTGCTCATCTCGTTAGGGGCCGGGGCCTCGGCGAACGAGAAGCTGCAGGAGATGCAGGGCGACGCCGCACAGTGGGTGATGCCCACGGGCAACTACGCCAATCAGCGCTACTCGACGCTCGACAAGATCAACAAAGACAACGTCAAGAGCATGGTCCCAGCCTGGGGCTTTTCGACCGGCGTTCTGCGCGGCCACGAGGGCAACCCGCTGGTCGTCGGTGACACGATGTACGTGCACACGCCGTTCCCGAACATCGTCTATGCCCTCGATGCCAAGAATGACGGCGAGATCAAGTGGAAATACGAGCCCAAGCAGGATCCGAACGTCATTCCGGTGATGTGCTGCGACACGGTCAATCGCGGCGTCGCCTACGCGCCCGCACAGGGTGATGGCGGCAAGGATCTGGTGATCCTGCACCAGGCCGATACCACCGTCGTCGCGCTCGACGCCGCGACCGGCGAACAGGTCTGGTCGGTGCAGAATGGCGACCCGTCGAAGGGCGAAACCGGCACCGCGGCGCCGATGGTGTTCAAGGACAAGGTGCTGATCGGTATCTCCGGCGGCGAGTTCGGCGTGCGCGGCTCCGTCACCGCCTACAACGTTTCCGACGGTTCGCAGGCCTGGCGGGCCTATTCGACCGGTCCGGACGACGAGATGCTGTTCGACCCCGAGAGCACCACGGAACTCGGCAAACCGGTCGGTGCGGATTCCTCGCTCAAAAGCTGGGAAGGCGACCAGTGGCAGATCGGTGGCGGCACGACCTGGGGTTGGTTCGCCTATGATCCCGAACTGAACATGATCTATTACGGGACCGGCAACCCCTCGACCTGGAACCCGGCGCAGCGCCCGGGCGACAATAAATGGTCGATGACGATCATGGCCCGCGACGCCGATACCGGCATGGCGAAGTGGGTCTATCAGATGACCCCGCATGACGAGTGGGACTTCGACGGCGTCAACGAGATGATCCTCGCGGACATCGATGTCGGTGGCACCGCGACCAAGGCGCTCGTCCACTTCGACCGCAACGGTTTCGCCTACACGATGAACCGTGAAACCGGCGAGTTGCTGGTCGCCAAGAAGTACGATCCCGCCGTCAACTGGGCGACCGAAGTCGTCATGGACAAGGAATCCGACCAGTACGGCCGCCCGCAGGTGGTCGCGGAGTATTCGACCGAGCAGAACGGCGAGGATACCAACTCGACGGGCATCTGCCCGGCGGCGCTCGGTACCAAGGATCAGCAGCCGGCAGCCTATTCGCCGGAAACCAAGCTGTTCTACGTGCCGACCAACCACGTCTGCATGGACTACGAGCCGTTCCGCGTCGCCTATACGGCCGGACAACCCTATGTCGGCGCGACCCTGTCGATGTACCCGGCGCCCGACAGCCATGGCGGCATGGGCAACTTCATCGCCTGGGACGCCGGTAAGGGCGAGATCGTCTGGTCGCTGCCGGAGCAGTTCTCGGTATGGTCCGGTGCGCTGGCCACCAAGGGCGGTATCGTCTTCTACGGTACGCTCGAGGGTTATCTGAAGGCCGTCGACGCCGACACGGGCGAGGAGCTCTACAAGTACAAGACCCCGTCGGGCATCATCGGCAACGTGATGACCTACGAGAATGAAGGCAAGCAGTATGTCGGCGTTCTCTCCGGCATCGGCGGCTGGGCTGGTATCGGCCTCGCAGCGGGCCTCACCGATCCCACTGCCGGTCTCGGCGCGGTCGGCGGATATGCGGCGCTGTCGAAATACACCGCCCTCGGCGGCACGCTGACGGTGTTCACGGTTCCGGATCAGACGGCCGCGAAATAAGCCACAAGACGGGGGCCCCACTCTTTGCGGAGCGGGGCCCCGATGCGTGACGAGAGGGCCCGATATCAGGCTTCGGCCTCGATGCCGGGCCCTCGTTTTGGAAGGCGGTGGGGCCCTGCCATCATCGCCGAGAAGCCGGGCCGAGGATTCGCCCGCGTGTCGATCCGTGAGGTTTGAATGAATTCCAAGTTGATTGCGTTCGCTGGCGTCGTGCTTCTATCGGCCAGTAGCCTGACCTTCGCGCAGAGCGACGGAACCACCATCGTGCCGGCGGGCCAACAGGCGCCCGACGCGGCCAAGCCGGCCGCTGATGCGCCGGTAACGGCCGATGGCACGACAACGACCGCCAAGGAAGCCCCTGCCGAGGCCTCCACCGCAAGCGGCGAAAAGGCGATGGCGAGCGGCGAGACCATGAAGGTCGACGCGCATCCGTCGAAAGATACGGCGAGCGAAGGCAACCAGCCGAGCGAAGGCGAAGAGGGCAAATTCGTCGATCCTGCTGGAAACCCGACCTACAGCATGACCGAAGACGGCACCGCCGACTGGTACACCTGGCGGGGCTACAAGAAGTTCGGCGCCAACTGCCTGCAGTGCCATGGCCCGGACGGGATGGGCTCGTCCTTCGCCCCGAACCTGACGGAATCGCTGCAGACCCTGAGCTATTTCGACTTCGTCGGCATCGTCGTCAGCGGTCAGCAGAACCAGTGGAACTCGTCGGGCAATTCGATCATGCCGGCCTGGGGCGAAGATCCCAACGTTATGTGCTCACTGGATGCAATCTACATCTACCTGCGGGCCCGCACCGACGGAGTGGTCGGCCGCGGCGAGCCGAAGCGCCCAAAGAAGAACGAGGCGGGGCAGAAGGCCGAATACGATTGTCTGGGATTTTGATGCGATGATCCGCTTCGTCACAGCGGCTGTCGGCATCGCGAGCGCCTTGGCACTGGCGATACCGGCGGCGGCCCAGGATCGGGAGTTCGGCGGCGAGATCGAGCTCGTCGATCCGAACGTGCTGCGGGTCTGCGCGGACCCCAACAACTTGCCGTTTTCCAACGAGGCCGAAGCGGGCTTCGAGCAAGAGGTCGCCCGGTTCCTGGCCGACAAGCTGGGGCGGCAATCGGTGTCCTATACCTACTTTCCGCAGGCGACCGGCTTCGTGCGGATGACGCTCGGCTCCAATCTTTGCGACGTCATCATGAGCTATCCGCAGGGCGACGAGCTGGTTCAGAACACCAACGCCTATTACCGGACGGCCTATGCACTGGTCTATCCGAAGGACGGCGATCTCGCCGACGTCGAGACGATCGCGGACCCGAAGCTGAAGGACAAGCGCATCGGTATCGTCGCCGGCACGCCGCCGGCGACCTATCTCGCCCGCGCCGGCCTGATCGGCAAGGCCAAGCCCTACCAGTTGATGATCGACACGCGGTTCGACAATTCCGCCAAGGCGATGATCGACGATCTCGACAGTGGCGAGATCGACGCGGCGATCCTCTGGGGGCCGATGGCCGGCTATTACGCCAAGGAGTCGGGCAAGGACTACGCCGTCGTGCCGCTGACGCACGAGGGCAAAGGCCCGGCGACGACCTTCCGGATCACCATGGGCGTCCGCGCCTCCGACCAGCAGTGGAAGCGCACGCTCAACCAGGCGATCCAGGATTATCAGGGCGAGATCGACGAGATCCTGTTGTCCTACGGCGTGCCGCTGCTCGACGAAGAGGATCGGCCGATCGTGTCGAAGAGCGGTGAGCCGGCGCCGGAATCGCGGGAGCCGAAGGGATGAGAGCGGCCCGCCCGCCGGCCGGCCTGTTTGGCTTGGTTCGCACGAGGGCTCTCATCTGGATACTCTTGGCGCTCGTCCTCGCGCCGTCGTCAGCGTCGGCAAAGGAAGATGCTGTGGTCCCGGCGCCCGAGATCGCCGTCGAAGAACCAACTACCGCAACCGTTCCCCAGCCCGAGCCCGAGGACTATCGGACCGAGGCCTATCGCGCGCCGGTCCCGCCCAGTCTTGCGGGCGGTACCGTCGTCGATACGGCAGCCGCCAAGACGCTGCATGACGAGGGTGCGGCCTTCGTTGACGTCCTGCCGCGCGCGCCACGGCCGAAGGGCCTGCCCGCCGATACCATCTGGCGGCCGAAGCCACGCAGCAATATTCCGGGCTCGATCTGGCTGGTCGACACCGGCTATGGCGAGCTGGCGCCGACGATGGAGCGTTATCTCATCGACGGGCTCGTCGCAGTCACGCAAGGCGACAAGAGCCGCCCCATGGTCATCTACTGCCTGCGCGATTGCTGGATGAGCTACAACGCCGCCAAGCGCGCGATCCGCGCCGGCTATGCGGCCGTCCACTGGTATCCGGACGGCACCGATGGCTGGGCGGAAGCCGGCTACGCGCTGGCGCCGTCCGAGCCGGAGCTGCGGCCGGACGAATAGGCGCGCGTTTCGATCCGTCCGGTCACAGCGCGCTGGCGATCGCCCGGCCAAGGCCGAAGGCGCGCTGCTCGATCAGCACGGGCACTTCGCAGACATAGGTGAGAGACTGCCGACGCTCGTCGAAGATGCGGGTGTCCCAGAGAAGCGCCTGACGGGCGTTCTCGATCTCGGTCGGCGCCGCGTCCGGCTGTTGCCGCAGTCTGGCGAATTCGCTGCTTTGTTCGCGCAGCCTCTTCGCCAGCGCCTTCTGCTTGGCGCCGTAGCGCTCGATACCAACCATCACCTCGCCGCGCTCCTTGTTCAGGCGGTCGAGGATGTCGGTAACGATCGCGGTCGCCGTCGCCCCGCGCCCGTTCTCGGGAAGCTCGGCGACGAAGTCCTTGACCATCATTGCGGCTTCATCGAGCGGCAGCCGGCGCGCGACAATTTGGTCGGCCAGCACTCGCATCGCGTCGGTCCGCTCGACATTCGCTGCATTGGCGACGTCCGGGCCATTCCAGATCTGCGCCGGGGAGATCGTCTCGACGCGGCGCTGGATGCAGGGCCAGTCGGTGGTGCCCTTTTCCGGTGTCCGGGCGAAGCTCATCGGGCTGACCGGAGTTTCGGCTGGCGACGGCGGCTTCGCCTCCTCGGCTTCCGGCGCGTTGACGGGCGGCGGACCGGGCAGCACGAAGCCTTCGGGGATGTCGCGCGGCGCCGCGCCGTCCTGGGCGGTCGCGGGAAGAACGGCCAAGTGCAATAGAAGCGCGAGCGAACCCGCGACAAGCGCGGTTCCACCCATCCGACGGTGTGCGTTCGTGGACATGAAAGCCTCCCTTCGATAGCGGCTCAGGTGGCGTCTCACTGGCGTTTGCGGCTGATCAGGCCGCGCGCCGGATCGTAGGCGAGGATGGCGCCGCCGAGAAAGACGGCCGTGCAGCCGATGACGACGGCCAGCGCTTGCCAGTTGATCTCGCCGTAAAGCGCGAAGCGCACCAGTTCCACCGCGTGCGTGAACGGGTTGAACAGGGTGATCGTATAGAGCGGCGGGCTCGACTCCTGTACCCGCCAGAGCGGATAGAGCGCGGACGAGGCGAAATACATCGGGAAGATCACGAAGTTCATGACACCGGCGAAATTCTCCAGCTGCTTGACCAGCGAGGACAGCAGCATACCGAGCGAGCCGAGCATCAGGCCGGTCAGAATCAGCGCCGGCAGCACAGTGAGATACCCCGTCCAATGCGGCTGGACCTCCCAGAACCAGGCAATGGCGAAGAACACATAGACCTGGACGACACCGACCGCGACGCCGGCGGCGAGCTTGGAGACGAGCAGGAACCAGCGCGGCAGCGGCGAGACGAGCAGCGTCTTCATGGCGCCGGTCTCGCGGTCGTAGACCATCGACAGCGACGACTGCATGCCGTTGAACAACAAGATCATGCCGACGAGGCCGGGCGTGATGTAGACCTCGTAGAGAATGTAGGTCTGGTAGGGCGGCGTGATCGAGACACCGAGCACCTGGCGAAAGCCGGCGGCGAAGATGAACAGCCAGAGCAGCGGGCGCACCAGCGCCGAGACGAAGCGCTCGCGCTGATGCAGAAAGCGCAGCGCCTCGCGCCAGACGATGCCGCGAAAGCAGATGAGATAGGCAGATAGCGGAAAGCCGCTGGGCGTTGCGTCCGCCGGAACGCTTGCCGGGGTGCTCACGAGGCCATCTCCGGTTCGACGGTGCTCTTGGCCAATCCGGTGAGGCGGGTAAAGGCATCGCGGATCGAGCCGGCGCTTTCCGCAGCGACGATATCGGGGACGTTCCCCTCGGCCAGAACCTTGCCATTGTGGAGCACCACGACCCGGTCGGTCTCGTCGATCTCGTCGATGAGATGGGTGGCCCACAGGACGCTGACGCCTTCGTCTTTCACGAGCCGCCGCACTTCCGAGACGATCTCGGCGCGCGAGCGGATGTCGAGCCCAACCGTCGGCTCGTCGAGCAGGATGAGGCGCGGCCGGTGCATGAAGGCCCGGACGATCTCGATACGGCGAAGCTGGCCGCCGGAGAGGTTGCGCGCCTTCTCGCCCATCCGGTCGACGAGTTCGGAGCCGCGAAGGATTTCCGCGATCCGGCGACTGGCTTCGGCGCCGGTCATGCCGTGCAGGGCGGCGTGATATTTGAGGTTCTGGCGGATCGACAGGTCGAGATCGAGCGTGCGGGCCTGGAAGACCACGCCGAGGCGGCGCAGCGCCTCGCCCGGCTCCTCGTTCAGGCGGCGGCCGAGAATGCGGATTTCGCCGTCACGGACGTTGAACAGCCGGGTCACAAGCGAAAACAGCGTCGACTTGCCGGCGCCGTTGGGGCCGAGGAGGGCGGTGAACGAGCCCTGCGGCACCGCGAACGACACGCCGTCGAGTGCCTTGCGGTCGCCATAGGAATGGCTGACACGACGAACGTCGAGCGCGGGAGGGGCGTCCGGCGCCCCGGCGCTGAGATCGGGTGTCATGATCGCGGCATCCAAGGCCATCGTGCTCCATTGCGGTCGGTGGGACCCGCCGGCAAGCCTATCGCGGGGCCGGTCGGGAAGACAGTGGCGGTGGGTGCTCCTTGGCGGCGCCCGATGCCGCGCTATGGAACGATGGTGATCGTGCCCTTCATGCCCTGTTCTTCGTCGAGGCCCTCGACATACCAATCGTAGCGGCCGGGCCGGGTGGTCTGAAACTGCACGGTGATCACGCCGGTCGCGTCGAATTCCAGCCAGGCCGGCGGGCCGGCCATATGCACCTCGAGGTCGGCAATGACGATCTGGTTTATCCAGACATTGCGGAAGAAGCCGGGCGCGTGGAACTTGTACTCGAGCCCGCCTTCGGAGGCGATGTCCCAGCGGTAGGCCTGGTTGGCCCTGAGATAGATGTCGGTGTGGCTGACGGCGAATTCGCTGTCGGGGGCGCCGAGGACCAGCGGCGTGACGATCTGGCTCGACAGCGAGACGGGCGGCAGGCCGATCTGGTCGCCGTTCAGGGCGCTCGCCGGCATCAGCTCCGAGCCCTTCGGGATGGTCAGTTCCTCGGCCGTCGGTACCATCGCGGCGCCGGTCGCGTCATCGTCGTCGTCACTATCAGCGGCCGCCTCTCCGGCTGCTCCCGCGTCCTGCGCGGCAACGACCGTGATCGGCGCGAAGGCGAGGATTGCCGCCATCAGCAAGAGCCAGATTCGTTTCATCGCTCGGTTCTCTCCCAAAAAGTCCGCGTTATGCGCCTCGCTCCGTCCGCCGACTCATTCGCCAGGCGTGACGGCGACGCCCCAGGGCTGCTGCCCGACCTGGACAGACTTGATCACCTCGTCATCCTCGACGTCGATGATCGAGATGTCGTTGGAGACGCCGTTGGTGGTGAAGAGATGCGTTTCGCCCGGCGAGAAGGCGAGCTGCCAGACCCGCTGGCCGACGAGCAGATAGTCGACCACCTCATAGGTCTCGGCATCGATCACCGCGACGCGGTTGGCCGGCCCGAGCGCCACATAGGCCTTGTTGCCGTCGGCGGTGATCCGCACACCGACCGGCTGGATCGCCTCGGAGCGGATTCCTTGAATTTCGAAGGTGATCTTCGCCTTGATCTCCTTCGTGGCCGCGTCGATCACGCTCACCGTGCCGCCGATCTCGGCCGATACCCAGACCTCCGAGCCGTCCCGCTTGTATTCGGCGAAACGGGGCCGGGAATCCACGAGGACATTGGCGGTGATCTGGTGGCTGTCGCTGTCGATGAAATGGGCCATGTTCGTCGTTTCCGACGTGTTGACGATGGTCGCGCCGTCGGGCGAGACCGCCATCCCCTCCGGCTCGACGCCGACCGGGATTTCCGCGAGGCGCGCGCCGGTTTGAAGATCGATGGCGGTGACGAGATTGTCGTCCTCATTGGCGACGTAGAGCCGCTTGCCGTCCGGCGACAGGATCAGCAGTTCGGGATCGGGGCCGGAGGGCAGGGTCTTGAGAAACTTGTAGGTCGCCGTGTCGTAGACCTGGATGGTGTCGTCGTCGCTGGCGCAGACGAAGATCTGGCTGCCGTCGGCGCTGACGGCGATGCCGCGCGGCCGCTGGCCCACCTTGAAGGTGTCGATGACCTCGAAATTCTCCGAGTCGAGGACGGTGATGTCGTTGCCCTTCTCGTTGGACACGAAAATCTTGTAGGCGAAAGCCGGAGTCGCGGAGAGCGCGAGCAGGCCAGCCAATGCCATCAAAGGCAGTCGTTTCATCACCCGCTGGTTCCTCCCCTGCGATGGGCCACAGATTGCGCTCTTCCGTCCGCGCGCCGACCGCTTGGGCGCTACGCTATCCCGCCGTTTCCAGGCGTTACAACGGGATAACTTCCCGTCTTCCCGAAAGTCGTGGGGTCGGCGAAACTCATGGCCGTTCGCGATCGAGCATGCGGCCGCCTTTGCTCTCCAGCGCGAAGCGGACCAGGTCGGAGGTGCGGTCGACGCCGAGCTTCTCCTTCATACGCGACGAGGTGTTGGCGATGGTCTTGTAGGCGACGCCGAGGCCTTGCGCGATGTCGGTGAGGCTCTTGCCCTCGCCGAGCATGTGCAGGATCTGCAATTCGCGCCGCGACAGCTCCTTCGTTCCCCCCTCGGAGGACTCGTGGCGGGCCATCAGCGCCGTCGTCTCGCTGTCGACATAGGTTTCGCCAACCAGCGCCTTTTCGATCGCCACCAGCAGTTCGTCGGTCGGCGCGCTCTTCGAGACATAGCCGAGCGCGCCGTCGCGCCGGGCCGAGGCGGCATAGACGATGTCGGAATACATCGAGAACACGACGATTTTCGCCTTCGGGTCGTCGGCGCGCAGGCGCCGCAGGGCGTCGAGGCCGCTGCCGTTCTTCAGATTGATGTCGAGGATGGTCACGTCCGGCCGGAATTTGCGGAACTCCGCCAGCGCCTCGGACGGCGTCTCCGCCTCGGCGATCGCAGTGGCCGGCAGCGCCTCGACCAGCCGCCTGACGCCGTCGCGCACCACCGTGTGATCGTCGACGATCAGGATCTTCATGCCGCGTCTCCACCCATGCCGGAGACTACCGCGCCGGGGGGCGCGCTGTCACGGGGAAGCGGCACCCGTCCTTCCAACCGCACGCCGGGCGGGAACGGCACCTGCGACATCGTCAGTTCGCCGCCGGCCGCCTCGACCCGCTCGCGCATGCCGAGAAGGCCGAATCCGCCTTCTGTCCCTGGCTCGGCGAGGCCGCCGCCATCGTCGACGACGCTGAAGGCGAGATGGTTCTCGCCTGGCGCCACGCGGACGGCGACCCGCGTCGGCGCGCTGTGGCGCAGCGCGTTGTTCAGCCCCTCGCGCACCGCCCGGTGGACCAGCACCTCCAGCGGCCCGCCCCAGTCGCCTTCGGCCAGCTCGGCGGAAAAGGCCACGTCGCCGTGGCGGCGGGAAAGCTCCGCGATCAGTTCCTCGATCGCCGCCTTGAGGCCCAATCCCGGCGTCAGGCCGGGCCTCAGATCGGAGAGGATGCGCCGTACCTCCTGACGGGCGCGATGGGCGGCGGTCTTGATCGCCTCGGCGCGGCCCGTCACCTTGTCGTCGGCGCTCCTGGCGAGGCGGGCGATCGCCGAAGCGTCGACGTCGATGGCAAACAGCAGCGGCCCGATGTCGTCGTGGAGATCGCGGGCGAGCTCGGCCCGCTCCTCGTCCTGCAGCCGCAACAGCTGTTCCGACAGGCGGCGGTTGCGGGCGGAAATTTCGGCAAGCCGCGCCGCCATCTCGTTGCAGCGGGTGGCGAGCACCCGCATTTCCGGCGGGCCGGACGGCGCGACGCGGCTTGCATAGTCGCCGGTGCCGATGCGGGCGAAGGCGGCCTGGATCGCCCCGAGCGGCCTCAGCGCCCGGTCGGCGACCACCCAGATGGCCGCGAAGGCGAGCAACACGAACAGGACGAGGCTGCCGAGGCCGAGGCCAAGATCGGTCCAGCTGGTGGCGATCTCGTTGCGCGGATCGATCGAGACGGCGACGGCGGTCATCGGCAAGGCGGCGCCCGACAGCGGCATGACCGTGGTCGAGGTATCCGGCGCGAGCAGGCGGACGAACCAGTCCGGCAGGGCGCCGTAATCCTTGGCCGGGGTGGAGAAATCCCGGACAGCGCCGGTGGAATCGATCAGCAGCACCTGCACATGCCGGTCGCCGTTGAAGGCGCGCACGAAGCTGGAAAGCTCCGCCGCCGTGTCGCGCGAGGCGGGCAGCTTGGCGACGAGCTGGGCGACCCGGTTGGCGGCGACGCTGCGGGCGGCGGAGAGCTCGGCGGCGACGTTCTTCGTCGCCTGATCGTAGGTCAACAACCCGCCGATGATCAGGATCGCGACGAACGCGGCGCTCAAGGTGGCGGCAAGGCGGGCTTTGAGGGACACGGGAAGGCAGGACCGGGGTTCGACGAGGGGCTGAGCGCGGGGGTGCCGGCGGAGGCTATGCGGGAAGCGGGGTGGAGGGAAGGGTGGGGGCTCTGGGGGCCCCTATTTGGCTGGGAGCGGAATGGCGGCTTCGGTGCAGCGACGGCGCGAGAGTCGCGGGTTGGCTTCCGACCCATCCAAAATATTGGAGTGTTTCTAAGGCCGCTCGAACAACACACGATATATTGGCCAGACTTCCTTCAGGTCGGAGGCGGCGCCTGTTCGATGGGTAAGAACCACCGGCGCAAAGTCGCCGTTGATCGCTAGGCTTTCCAAGATGACGGTGCCGCCCTCTCCACGCCGCAGGCGCTTGAAGTAGCGGTCATCGGCCATGTCGCCGGCGATGACGGGGCGTCCGTTCAGGCTACTCAGGGCGTCCTCCGCCGAGATCGGATCGCCGATCATGAGCATCTGGCCGTTGAGGGCGGATGGCTCGGCGCTGTCCCCAGAAACCTCCACGAGACCCTTCACATTGGTTGCATAGCGCTGGATAACGGCCTCGCCGCCGCAGTCGCAGATCTCGCCTTCGCTCGCTATGGCCGTTGGGCTATCGTCAAACAGCACGCCGATAACCTTGTGCAGCTCGAGCGTCGCTTTCTTGACGACAATGGGCGGTGCAATCTGCCGGGGATTGACGGCTCGGGCTGTAAGCACCGCGATGTCGCTATGGTTGTCGGCGATTTCAAAACGCCGCGCGACAACGCGGTCCTCGCATCTTGCGACCACAAGCGACCGTGGGGACGGTTCGCCAATTTCGTTCACTAGCAGGATGTCGCCCTTCCGGGCGACCGGCTCCAGCGTGGGCGCATTGAGTCGGAAAGCGAAATGACGGCCAAGCACGAGCGATTTCGTGCTGGCACCGAAGAGATCGAGTTCCACTCTTCCATCAGCGGTTTTGCCTCCGGTCAGAGCAGCAGCACGGCCTAACAACTCAAACCGCAGACTTTTGATCTTCTCAGTATAGCCTTCAGGCAGTTCACAGCTCGGCTCGCTTGCGTAAAGCGCGCGCAGGCCCCCGTGGATAAGCTGATGGTCGCGCGCCAACTGAAATGCGCGCTTAAGGGCTGGCGAAAGCTTCTTGCGCCAATGTTCTTCGACCCCATGAGCCTCGGCAATGCCGAGATTTATTCGCCCCGAGTGGTGAGCCATCTCCATATGTCTGATGGGTGGTTTCTCCTTTTCCAGTTCGCGGACGAGGCCCTTGAATTCGGACTTGTCCCAGGGTGCAAGCCCAGCCTTATGAAGTTCACTAATTCTATTCCGGGCGTCGCCCATGACGAAGCCGGAGTTTGCCCACTGCACATCAGCCGCATTTCCCCGTAGCATCAGCCTTAGAAGCCCCTCGACGTAAATGCGGACGACGCTGATGTAATCTTGGCCGGCAGACGCCGTGTTCTCGTCAATGGCCTTTTTCCACCTCCGATCGAGCGAGGCCCCTTCGAAGATTCCGGCGCGTCCGAGTTCGGATCCCGCTGAGACGACGATCGCCTCGCGAGCCTCGACCCCGTCGATCTTTAGAAGCTCGACAAAAATTTCATCATGAGTGACGAGCATGACTTGAGCTGGCGTTGAGCGCGCTTGAAGGCCTACGATCTCCAGCCCCCAACGGTGACGATGTTCGGCATCGAACGTCGCTTGAGGGTCGTCCAGCAGCAGCAAGGGCAAAGGGTCGGCACCGAGTTGGTTGATGGCTTCGTCACGAAGAGCAAACAGAAATGCCCACAGTACCGCCCGCAGCCAGGAGGTATTAGCAACGAGTGTGGCATCAATCTTAAAATCCTCGTCGAAGGCGGCTTGGACCTCCAAGCCCGCTTTGCGCTGGAGCTTGGCCCCCTTGAACGACAGTCTCTCGGTCAAGTGGATACGCTTGAGAATCGTCCCAATGTCCTCAGATAAGGTCTCAATCGCCAGCCGTGCCTGCGCATCGGCCAGTGCTCCGAGCGACTTGAGTGGCGCTAGATGGCCAGCGATGGCCTCCCGCTCTTCCTGTATCTTTTGAAGGCGACGAGCCTCGCGTCCGTGCTTCCAAGCCCGCGCCAAGGCGTCGGCGGCCCCTCGATAAGGCTCGGCTTCGCTGGTTGCATTAGATAGCCGCGTGAGGTGCTCGGCGAATGTCTCGCGGCGGCCCTTTGCTGTCCCGCCGGGTGTCGCTTCTTTCTCGCCCATAGTGGATGCGCCGCCAGCAGCGTCGGTCCACCAAGTCTCCCAAGCGGGGGCGTTGTCGCGGCGCCATTGTTCGAGCAACAGGAGTCGCCTCACCGCCGCGATGCGGGTTTGCACGCGCTGAGTGGCGTCCAGCGGACTAGAGCATCCGGCGAATAATTTGAATCGACGGGTTCCCATTTGATGTTCGGTTTGATTCTCTGTGAGCAGGAGGTGCTCTATGGGAAAGGCTGTTTCATCAGATT